>NZ_RZTB01000017.1:24144-87845 GCF_003997735.1 Mesorhizobium sp. M7A.F.Ca.MR.148.00.0.0
GATGAACAAGCCGACCGCCAAATCGTTGTCTCGCTTGACTTCTTCGTGCAGCGTTTCCAGCAGTCGCCTAAGTCCTAGGGAGAGGCGGTGGTCCTGAAGCCGATGCATGACTAGGAATGCACACCCGATCGCAGCGAGAGACGTGTCATGCTGAGACTCCACGGACCAACGTTCCAAAAGGCCAAGCAGATCATCAATGTCGGAGGTCTTGCCCAGCTTCCAAATGCGGTAGAGGCCGGTAACTGCCGCGCTGCGGGTATAGTCTTCGACATGCTTGGCAAGGAATTTCCTCACCAATTCAATGTTCCCGGGCGTCGGTTCGCTTGAATAGCAGAACACCAGCAAACCGGCATGCGATTGAGGACGAGAAATTGACCCGGCTGATTTCAAATAATCAGTGAGTTGCGCGCGTTCTTCCTCGGAGATTTCGTACTCTTCAAATTTCATCCTCTGATAGATATTGCTAAAGTCCAATCGGTTGCTCCGCGACCATGCCTACTCGAACCTTTCCGGCAGATGATGCTCCTCGGCGAGGTCGGAGAAGCGGGTGAACTCGCCCTGGAAGGCAAGGCTGACGGTGCCGGTCGGTCCGTGGCGCTGCTTGGCGATGATCACTTCGGCCTTGCCCTGGACTTCGACCATCTTTGTCTCCCAGGCGAGATGCTCGGGCGTGCCTTTCTCCGGCTCCTTGTTCTTGATGTAATATTCCTCGCGGTAAACGAACAGCACCACGTCGGCGTCCTGCTCGATCGAACCCGATTCGCGCAGGTCGGACAGCTGGGGATGTTTGTCGTCGCGGCTTTCGACCTGACGCGAGAGCTGTGAGAGGGCGATGATTGGCACGCCGAGCTCCTTGCCGAGTGCCTTCAATCCGGTAGTGATCTCGGTGATTTCCTGGACGCGGTTCTGCGACGCCTTGGCGGATGAACCCTGCATCAGCTGGATATAGTCGATGACCATCAGGTCAAGCCCGCGCTGACGCTTGAGGCGGCGGGCGCGCGCCGCAAGCTGGGCAATGGAAATACCGCCCGTCTGGTCGATATAGAGCGGCCGTTTATGGTTCTCCTGCGTGTAGGCAACGAGCTTGCCGAAATCGGCCTCCGTCAGATCGCCGCGCCTGATTTTCGACGATGGGATCTCGGTCTGCTCGGAGATGATGCGGGTGGCCAGCTGCTCCGACGACATTTCGAGCGAGAAGAAGCCGACGACGCCGCCATTGGCCGCCTTAACCGAGCCGTCGGCTTGTTGGGCAGGCTCATAGGCGGCCGCGATGTTGTAGGCGATGTTGGTTGCCAGCGACGTCTTGCCCATGCCTGGGCGGCCGGCGATGATGATCAAATCCGACGGCTGCAGCCCGCCCATACGATGATCAAGATCGCGCAGGCCGGTGGCAATGCCGGACAGGTGGCCATCGCGCATATAGGCCGCGCTGGCCATGTCCACGGCATTCTTCAACGCATCGGAAAAGCTTTCGAAACCGCCGTCGTAGCGGCCGTTTTCGGCCAGCTCGAACAGCCGCCGCTCGGCATCCTCGATCTGTTCGCCGGGCGCCATGTCGACGGGCGCGTCATAGGCGATGTTGACCATGTCCTCGCCGACCGTGATCAGCGCGCGGCGCGTCGCAAGATCGTAGATGGCACGGCCATAGTCGGTGGCGTTGACGACGGTCACAGCCTCGACCGCCAGCCGCACGACATATTGCGCCATCGTCATGTCGCCGACCTTCTCGTCGGCGGGCAGGAAGGTTTTCAGCGTGATCGGCGTCGCGACCTTGCCCATACGGATGAACTCGGACGCCACCTCGAAGATCTTGCGGTGCAGCGGCTCGTAGAAATGGCTGGCCTTGAGGAAGTCCGAGACGCGATAGAAGGCGTCGTTGTTGACGAGGATGGCGCCGAGCAGCGCTTGCTCGGCCTCGATGTTGTTGGGCGCTTCACGATAAAGCGGTGTTTCCGCCACGCCGAATTTTCGCGCTGCTTCTGCCATGATATCCCCGATTTCGATCCCGGCCTTTCGATATCAGAACGTGACAAGTCCATGCTGACTTATCTGCACCAGTGCCTGTCCAATCAGCTTTGATACCCGCGATTCACAGCCGAGTTTTTTCGGTGGAAAGAATCACAATTGACTCGAATCGAAAGAACGATTGTAGCGCATCTATAGGGAGAACAAAACGAGAAAACAAGAATGGTGCCCTGTGCAGCCATCCCGCTCAAAGCTGACCGAGTCGCCCCTCGATGAACCGGCGTTCCGCCGGTTGCCGGGTCAACTCGATCGCCCGCCGGTAGGAAATCCTTGCCGCTTCGGTCAAGCCAAGCCTGCGCTGCATGTCTGCTCGCGCCGCGTGCGCCAGATGGTAGCCGTCCAGCCCGCCTTGTGCCATGACCGCCTCGATTTCCGCCAGTCCGGCCTGCGGGCCGTCGCGCATGCCTATAGCCGCGGCGCGGTTGAGTGCCACGACCGGTGAGGGGTCGACGCGGCCGAGCACATCGTAAAGCGCGACGATCTGTACCCAGTCGGTCTCCGCCGTGCCTGCCGCCTCGGCGTGCGCGGAAGCAATGGCCGCCTGCAGGATATACGGTCCGATGCGGCGCGAGGCGATCGCCCGACCGATCAGGCCGTCGGCCTCGGCGATCAGCGAACGGTCCCACAGCGTGCGGTCCTGATCCTCCAGCAGGACAAGGTCGCCGCTGGCATTGACCCGCGTCGCGCGCCGCGCCTCGTGCAGCAGCATCAGGGCAAGCAGCCCTTGCGCCTCCGGCTGGTCGAGCAGTTCGACCATCAGCCGGCCGAGCCGGATCGCCTCGGCGCACAGATCGGCCCGCGTCAGGTTCGGCCCCTCGGTTGCCGCGTAACCCTCGTTGAAGATCAGGTAGATCACCTGCAGCGCACTCTCGAGACGCGCCGGCAGGTCGTCGCGGTCGGGCACCTCGTAAGGGATCGCCTCGTCCCGGATCTTCGCCTTGGCCCGCACGATGCGTTGCGCAATGGTCGGTGCAGGCGTCAGATAGGCGCGGGCGATCTCTTCGGTGGTCAAACCACCCACTTCGCGCAGGGTCAGGGCGATGCGTGCATCCGGCGCCAGCGCCGGATGGCAGCAGACGAAGATGAGCCGCAATTCATCGTCCTGGATGTCTTCCAGCATGGCTGGTTCCGGTGTCGGCTCCGCCAGAGCCGTGAGTTCGGGCAGAGCCCCGGCCAGCCGTGCTTCCCGGCGCCAGCGGTCGATGGTCCTGAAGCGGCCGGCCGAGACCAGCCAGGAATAGGGGTTGGCCGGCACACCCTGGCGCGGCCATTGCTCGGCGGCAGCAGTGAAGGCCTCATGCAAGGCCTCCTCCGCCGCGTCGAAACCGCCGAGCAGGCGGATCAAGGTCGCCAGCACGCGCCGCGCCTCGGTGCGGTAGGCCGCCTCCAGGGCATCGCGGGGGCTGGTGGTGCTCACAGGACCGGCGGCGGCTGGCTGAAGTCGACGACCGGGCGAACTTCGACAAAGCCGATCGTTGCCAGTGGATGGCCGCTCGCCACTCGCACCGCCTCGTTGAGATCGCGGGCCTCGATGACGATGATGCCGCCCAGGATCTCCTTGGTCTCCATGAACGGGCCGTCGACGGTCGACATCTTGCCGTCGCGGACCTGCACGGTCATTGCCTCCTCGGGCAGCACCAGGGCCTCGGCGGTTACGAAGTGGCCGCTGGCTTTGAGCACCTCGTCATATCCGGAGCACTCGGCCAGCACGGCATTGGCCTCCGGGCTGCCGCCGAACAATGTTTTGGGGTGGTAATAGATGAGACAGGCGTAACGCATGGTGGGTTTCCTTTTCCAGGATTGTCGAAAACTAGGGTTCTTGGGATCAGGCGTCGAGGATCGGCGCAAAGCCGCCATGGACCCGGCGCTGGTTGTCGTAGGGCATGGTGTCGGCATACATGCGCGGATCGGCAATCACCTTTTTCCAGGCGTCATCGCGCACCTGCTTCGACGGCCATTCGACCCAGGCATAGACGACGACCTCGTCGCTCGTCGCTTTCACGGCGCCACGGTAGTCGGTGACCTCGCCGTCGGGAACATCGTCGCCCCACGCTTCGACGACGCGGATTGCGCCGTGCTCTTTGATCACCGCGGCCTGCTTCGCCGCCACGGCAAGGTATGCTTGCTTGTTGGCGGCCGGCACCGGCACCAGCGAGCCATCGATATAGCCCGTCTTGCCGGTCGTGTTCAGGTCGATGAAGGGCGTGAAGCCACCGATGATCATGCGCTTGCCGTCAAAGGGCATGGACGCGCCGATCTCCGCCATGCGCGGGTCGCTCATCATCGTCTGATAGGCCGCGTCCGCCGCCGCCTTGTCCGCGTATTCGTGCCATGAAAAGGTGATGACTTCATCCGGCTTTGCCTTCACGGCTCCCTTGAAGTCGGTGATCTTGCCGCCGGGCACGTCGTCGCCCCATCCTTCGACCATGCGGGTGGTGCCGAACTCCTTCAGCACCGATGCCACCTCGGCGACATGCCTGCGGTAAGCTTCCTTGTTGGCGGCGGGCACCGCGGCGACAAATCCTGCGATATAGCTCATTGCGTTTCTCCTATTGGCTGATGCCGTTTGACACTCTTGGCGTCTCGAAAGGTCCGAGAACGCCAATGGTCGAACGGCACGGCCTGGATTCGACATCGCTTCGAAATTTTTCTTCGAGGCGGTCGCAAACGCTGCTGCTGTCTATTCGGAAGCCAGCCTGTCGCCCCAGTCCAGCCGCCGGGCCAGCTTGAAGTCGGCGCCGTCGCGCTTGGTGAACAAGCGCTCGGCGGCGGTGCCGTCGTCCGCAAAGTTTGAGCAGAACCTTGCCGGAACCGGATTTCGGCGGCGCAACAACCCGCGCCTGGTGTGATGTGAGTCCGTCGCGAGAAGCCGCGACATAGATGAATTTCTCATCTTCCCACGGCACGTCGGCGTCCTTGGCCAGCCGGTGCAGGCGCGAGCGGGCTACGCGGCGGGAAAAGTGGCACCAGTCGGGCGCGGTGAGCGGGCAGGGCGCCTGATGCGGGCAAGGCGCAAGCACATGCGCGCCCGCCTCGATCAACTGCCGGCGCACGGCAAGGATGCGCTGCCAGCCGGCGGGGGTGCCCGGCTCGACCACAAGCAGCGTGTCGGCGGTGAGTTGCCAGAGGCGGTCGATGAGCTTCGGCAGTGATGCGGGAGCGATTTCGTCGAGCACATAGGCGCACGTGACCAGATCGGCCGGCTCGATGTCGGCAAGGTCGATGGTGGCATCACCGGCCAGCCATCTGGTCTGGGCGACAATTGTGTCGCCGGCAAGCGTCTCGCCGACTTTGCGCACCGCGGCACTGGCTTCGAACAACACTGCCTGTTCGAGATCGGGCCACAGGTCGGTCGTGGCCCAAAGCACCGTGCCAGGGCCGGCGCCGACATCGAGCAGGCTCCTGGGTTGAAAGCCGGGCTTTGCGTCGCTCAGCGCGTCGAGGCTGGCGCGGATCGCGGCATAGGTCGCCGGCAGCCGCGTCGCCAAATAGGCTTTCACGGCCAGATCCTCGGCCATGTGCAAACGGCCGTCGCGCAACTCGGCACGGTAACGGTCGGACAGCGTTTTTGCCGCTTGCTTGATTACCGCCAGCGGAACGTTTTCGAGCAGGCGCTCGACACCTTGGCGAAGGGAGGCCGGCAACTCCATCTCACGCGCCCCGTGGGACGAGAAGGATCACCCAAGCGCCGGCAATGCAGAGCGCGGCACCGGCAAGATCCCAGCGGTCGGGGCGAACGCCATCCACCAGCCACAGCCAGCCAAGCGACGCCGCGATGTAGATGCCGCCATAGGCGGCGTAGGCGCGGCCGGCGGCTGACATGTCCACCAGCGCCAGCAGGAGGCCGAACAGGGCAAGCGAGGCGAGGCCGGGAAGAAGCCAAAGCGGCGACTTATCCAGCCGCCACCAGGCCCAGAACGAAAAGCAGCCGGCGATCTCGGCCAGAGCGGCGGCGGCATAGAGGACGTAGGTCATGAAAAAAAGGTCCCGCGACAGTCACGGGACCTTTTTCAGTGCAGGCGCCGGCAATGGCAAGCGGCAATGCTATTCCTGGTCGGCAACCTTGCGGCGGCGAGCCGGCTTGGCGGCCGGGCTCTTTTTGACGGGAGCCGTTTCACGATGCCCCATGTCGCGCATCTCAAGCGCTTTTTCGCATTTGGCCATGTAGTCGCGTGTCATCGGCAGCGTGTCGTTCTTCTTGGCGATCTGGATCTGGAAGATCACCAGATCCTGCCAGCGGAAGGCAGCTTCCGAGGCCGCCAGATAGAATTCCCACATGCGGCAGAAACGCTCGTCATAGATCGCCTTGGCCTTGTCGCGATTGGCGGCGAAGCGCACGCCCCAGTGCTTCAGCGTATCGGCATAGTGGAGCCGCAGGATCTCGACGTCGGTGACGACCAGGCCCGACTTTTCGATCGCCGGCATGACTTCCGAGAGCGAAGGGATATAGCCGCCCGGGAAGATGTATTTGCGGATGAAGGCGCTGGTCGCCCACGGTACGCCGGAACGGCCGATCGTGTGCAACAGCATCACGCCATCGGGCTTGAGCAGCGTCGCGCTCTTGTCGAAGAACGTACGGTAGTGGTTGACGCCGACATGCTCGAACATACCGACCGAGACGATGCGGTCGAAACGCTCGTTGAGTTCGCGGTAGTCCTTCAGCTCGAAATGCACGCGGCTTTCCAGCCCTTGTGCGTGCGCCCGGTCGGTGGCTACGCCATGCTGCTCGGTCGACAGAGTCACGCCCTGCACGTCGACGTCGAACGCCTTGGCGAGGTAGAGGCCAAGCCCGCCCCAGCCGGAGCCGATGTCGAGCACCGTCTGGCCGGCCTTCAGCCGGAGCTTGGCGGCGATGTGGCGTTTCTTGGCGGCCTGCGCCTCGTCGAGCGTCATGTCCGGCTGCTCGAAATAGGCGCAGGAATATTGCATGTCCTCGTCGAGGAAGAGCCGGTAGAGGTCGCCCGACAAATCGTAGTGTCGCTGCACGTTGCGCCGCGAGCGCGAGGCGGTGTTGATCTGCTGCAGCCGGCGGAAGGCGTGGCGCAAGCCTTCGATGGCCTTCGACCAGGTGGCGTCGATGCCGCCGCTGCCCATGTTCTGGAAGGCGATGCGCATCACGCCCAGCACGCCGCCTTCGAGAATGTCGAGTTCGCCGTCCATGTAGGCTTCAGGCACCGCCAACATCGGATCGAAGGTGATGGCGCGCTCGGCATGCGCGGTCTTGATGTGCATGTGCACCGGTTCGCCGCTGCCGTCGCCGAAAACCACAGCCGAGCCCTTGGGACCGGTCACCTTGAGATTGCCGGTACGCACCAGGCGGTCGAGAACGCGCTTCAACAGGATATTCATGACCAAATGTCCCCTCTCGGCCAGACAGGCTGCCTTGGCGCGTGACCGCGAAAATCAGTGTCGATTTCCCCGAAGATCTTGCGCCGAACCAAAGTTGCACAGCGTGCTTTGCGCGGCCAAAGGACGCGCGACGCCATAGTCTGCAACAATATATAGGGGTTCGAAAAGTTCCATTTGGCACAAAAATGCCCGGGCGAGGGGCCCGGGCATTGGTCCAGCATGGCTGGATGACGGCAAAGTGATCGGAGCTTGGCGTTAAGTCGTGATCAGCCCACGGTCCAATCGTCTTGCGATGTGTGATCAGGCGTTGTCTTCGTCGCCCTCGAACTCGGTGTTCGGATCGAAGAAGTTCTCCGGCCGGGCATTGTCGTTGATGTCGTCGCCATAGATGGCTTCGGCGGTGGTCAGTGTCTCGCCCTTGGCTTGGCGCTCGGCTTCGTCGGCCGTGCGAGCGATGTTGAGCGTGACGGTGACCTCGACTTCCGGATGCAGCGCGATCGCCACATTGGTGACACCGATGGTCTTGATCGGCTGGTTGAGCAGGATCTGGTTGCGATTGATCGAGAAACCTTCCGCCGTCAGCAGATCGGCGATGTCGCGGGTCGAAACGGAACCGTAAAGCTGTCCGGTTTCGCCGGCGGAGCGAACGGCGATGAAGCTCTTGCCGTCGAGCTTTTCGGCGACCTGGGCTGCTTCCGACTTGCGCTCGAGGTTACGGGCTTCGAGTTGGGCGCGCTGGCCTTCGAACTTCTTCTTGTTGGCTTCGTTGGCGCGCAGCGCCTTACCCTGCGGCAGCAGGAAGTTACGGGCGAAGCCGTCCTTGACCTTGACGGTATCGCCCATCTGGCCGAGACGGGAAACGCGTTCGAGAAGAATGACGTCCATGGTTTTGTTCCTTCGGTTGGGCGCCAATCGATCGATGAGATCGACGCTGAATGTCTTGGGAACAGGTCAGGAAGCTTGAGCGCCTTTGGCGCTGGTGTCGCTGTCCTGCCTGTTGCGGCAGTTAGAGGTTTTGACCTCAACCTGGGATTTGATGTTCGGCCCTGCGGCGCCCGTCGCCGTGGGAGAAGAGCGGGCGGCGAACCGCCCGCATTTGAGATATTAGCGAACCACGTAGGGCAGCAGGCCGAGGAAGCGGGCGCGCTTGATCGCCTTGGCGAGTTCGCGCTGCTTCTTCTGGCTGACGGCGGTGATGCGCGACGGCACGATCTTGCCGCGCTCAGAAATGTAGCGCTGCAGCAGACGCACGTCCTTGTAGTCGATCTTGGGCGCGTTGGCGCCGGAGAACGGGCAGGTCTTGCGGCGGCGATGGAACGGGCGCCGGGTCGGGATCTGATTGATGTCGACCATTATTCTGCACCCCCTTCAAAGCCTTCGCGCGGACGGCGCGGACCACGATCGGCACCGGCGTCGCCGAACGAGCGGGGCGGACGATCGCCACGGTCGCCGCGATCACGATCGCCGAACGAACGCGGACCACGATCGCCACGGTCACGGTCGCCGAAGCCGCCGCGTTCCGAGCGCTCTTCGCGCTTCTGCATCATGGCCGACGGGCCTTCCTCATGCGCCTCGACCTTGATGGTCAGGAAACGCAGCACGTCCTCGGACAGGCCCATCTGGCGCTCCATCTCGTTGAGCGCGGCCGCCGGGCAATTCAGGTCCATCAGCGTGTAGTAAGCCTTCCGGTTCTTATTGACCCGGTAGGTGAGGGACTTCAGTCCCCAGTTCTCGCCCCGGCCGACGGACCCGCCATTAGCGGAGATGACACCCTTGTACTGTTCGACAAGCGCATCGACCTGCTGCTGCGAGAGGTCCTGCCGGGCAAGAAACACATGTTCGTAAAGAGCCATTATGTCCTATGCCTTTCTTCGTTTCTCTCCCGGTTCCCGGCGGCAAAAGCCTCTGCAACTTCTCTGACCCGCAAACCCTCGAAGGGGCAGGGGGAAGAAAGGAGCATGACGAGACGGTCGAGAGCGGAGACACGGGAGGCGGAAGCACTTCCGGCTTCACACGAAGGTTCTGAAAAACCTCCGGCCCTCCGTTCAGCCCCCAGCAAGGACCGGCAGATTGCGGGCGTCTATACAGCAATCCGGCCGCAAAGCAAGCGCAAGCGGCATTCCCGTGTGTCATAGCCGATGATCGGGGAGCAGCAACGGTCGGAGTTGTGGTTTCCGGCAACCACGTCTTAACCACACCAGCAGGTTGTGTGGAGTTGAAGCCTGGCCATCAACGGTCGATTCATCATGGCGCAAAAGCCCGGACAACCGCGCAAAAGCGGCAAGCATTTCCGGGGGTAAGGATGCTTTTCAACAAATTCTGGCGCTCGAAGAGCGGCAATTTCACGCTTGTGCTGGGACTGGGTTTGCCGGTCATCCTGACGGCAGTCGCTTTCGCAACCGATGTCTCGACCCTTATGCGGGCCAAGAGCAATCTGCAGAACGCTCTCGATTCGGCAAACCTTGCGTCTTCGCACCTTGGCGATCTCGACATCACCCGCAATGACGCTTTCAACCGCTATTTCCAGGCCAACATCGTCGGTCATGGCGAGCTCGGCAATGCGCAGGCGACGTTGACTGTCGATAAGGGCGTCAACTTCGTCAAGACAAAGGCGATTGCCTCGGCGGACGTCAATCTCAACTTCGCCTTCCTGTTCGGCGACAGCAAGCACATCGTGGTCGATGCCTCGGCGGTCGAATCGAACAACCAGCTCGAAGTGGTGCTGGTACTGGACAACACCGGCTCGATGGCCGGCGCGCGCATGACGGCGCTGAGGACGGCGACAAAATCGTTGCTCGACACGCTCGAAGCGGCGAAATCGCCGACGCGCAAGATCCGCGCCTCGCTGGTTCCATTCGTAACCGCCGTCAACGTCAATGGCGACGGCTTCGACCCGTCCTGGATCGACATGGACGGCAAGTCCTCAACCAACGGCGTCAATTTTCCCGTCATCGACGGCAAGCGGCCGAACCACATGGCGCTTTTCAAACAGCTCAAGAAGACCGGATGGACCGATGCCGGATGGAATGGCACCGGATGGAAGGGTTGTGTCGAGGCGCGGCCAGGCGCTTACAATATCTCCGACACGCCACCCGACACGGCCAAGCCCGACACGCTGTTCGTGCCGTACTTTGCACCGGACGATCCCGAAGACGCCCAAAAGCCGTCTGGCTCCAATGGCAATTCGGATAAATACTACAACAACTCCTATCTCAACGATGTCAGCGACAAAACCAGGCTTGCCCAGTCGGGCATCAACATCCTGGGCATCGATCTCAGCAACCTGCTCGGCAATCTCATCGAACTTCTGTCGCCCGATGACAGGGCTGCCAGGGAAAAGATTGCCAAATATGTTGCGCCCGCCAAGGAACTCATCACCGAGATCGGCTCTCCCATCACTATCGGTCCGAACCGTGCGTGTCCGACCCCGGTGGTCCCCCTGACCGACGATTTCGACAAGCTGCGCAAGGCTGCCAGTCAGATGACCGAGTGGAACGGTTCGGGCACCAACGTCTCCGAGGGCCTGTCATGGGGTATGCGGGTGCTGTCGCCCGCCGCGCCCTACACCGATGGGGCGCCGTGGAAGACGCCAGGCATCAGCAAGATCGTGCTGTTGCTCACCGACGGCGAGAACGTCGTCTATGGCGCCAGCCAACAGCCGACGAAATCTGACTACACATCGTATGGTTATCTGGCCGGTGGCCGTTTCGGATCAGATAACCAGACGACCGCTGCGCGCAATGTCGACGGCTGGACCAAAAACGTTTGCACGCAATTGAAGAACGAGGGCGTGCAAATCTACACCATGGTGCTGCAATCCGACACCGCAGCCAACCGCGCGCTTTACAGCGCCTGCGCTTCTGATCCGAGCGGCTATTATACAGTTAACGATCCGACCAAATTGCCGGACATTTTCCAGCAGATCGCCAACAAGTTCTCGAAGCTGCAATTGACGAACTGAACGCGCGATCCGACACAGACGAGCCCGAGGGATCGTTGGGCTCAACTCGTATGGGCGACAACTTTGTCCTTGTCGACGGTTTCGGGGAAGAAGTCAGGCGCTGCCTGACGCTTGCCGAACATCATATCGTACTGCAGCAGGCGGAAATCGCGGATCGCCGGGTCGATCTCCTTCTGCCGCGCCCAATCGGGGGTGGCTTCGCCAGCCGGCGTCAGCAGAAGATTGCGGTCGACGACACGGTAGCGTTCGCTCATCTCGCCCAGGAAGCCGGTGTAGTATGGATGGCTGATTCCGGCCGTTTTCAGGATATGATAGGGCAGGAAGGCTGGGCTGACGGCACCCATCTGCTCAGCCGGCCCGGTGCGGTTTGACCAGATGACCAGCGGCGTCTCGTGATGCTCGAGAGCAGCCTCGGGCGACGCTTCCTTGCGCGGCGCGACATTGTCCTTGAGGAAGCCGGTTTCGACATAGACCGGCCCCAGCGGCGGCAGATGGTCGCCGAAGAAGGCGATTACGGTGGGGCGGGAGCGTTTCTTGGCCCATTCGACGAGGCGTTCGAGGCCGCGATCGGCATCGGCTGAGCCCTCGGCGTAGCTGAGTAGCGATTCGCGCGCCCACTGGCTGATCGGCGCCTGCACCCTATGCGTGGGATTGTAATAGCGGTTCGGCTCGTAGGGACCGTGGTTTTGCAGGCTGACCGCAAAGAAGAACACCGGCTCGTCGCTGGCGTCGGCCTCGCTGATGATCTCGTCGGTCATCGCCGCATCCGATGCCAGTGGCCCGCGCTTTTGCATTGGCGGCAGCGTCTCTTCCGACTTGAAATCGTTGAAGCCGAAATCGGCATAGACCGCGCCACGGTTCCAGAACCAGTTGGTGCCGGGATGGATGGCGCGCGCCCGGTAACCCTGGCTCTTCAGGAAGGTCGCGAGCGAAGGCGTCGGCGTGCGCACATATTGCTGATAGGGGATGCTGCCTGCCGGCAGGAACGCGTTGGAGAAGCCGGTCAGCGCCTCGAACTCGATATTGGCGGTCATGCCGCCGAACTCCGGCGAGAACATCGAGCCCGAGCGCAGCGCCCGCACATTGGGGATTGGATCTGGCGTGATGGTGACGCCAGGCAACTTGGTCGGATCCCAGAAGGATTCGCTCATGACGATGATGATGTCCGGCTTCTCGGCCGGCACCGAGGCGGTCACATCAGGCCTGGCTATCGCTGCGATCGCCTTGTCGGAATAGCCCGGCGGCGCCGAGACATGCGCCATTGGCACGTTGAGGGCAAAGGCCAGCGCAAAGCCGTTGGAGGCATAGTTTTCCTTCTGGTCCCACATGATCGGGATGATCTGCAGCCGATCCCTGGTCCAGGAGAAGGTGGCGTAGTCCATGATCGAAACGAAGAAGGCGAGTAGCGGCACTGCCAGCGTCAGCCGCGCAAGGCGCCCCTTGCGGCTGAGTGCGGGAACCTTGCGGCGCCATAGCCGCCAGCCGTAGACGAGCAGCGACAGGCCGGCGACGATGCCGACGACCATGGCAAGCGCGGTCATCGGCCGTTCGCGTACCAAAAGCGGCAGCAGCGCGAAGATCTGGCGGGCATAGAGGAAATCGGTCGGATAGAGCGGATCGCCGAGATAGTGCGACTTCTGGTGACCGACGAAAGCAAGCGACAAGGTCAGCGGCGCGACGATCATCAGGCTCTGGTGGCTGCGGCCGAGCACCGCATCGAAGCCGATCAGGAGCAGCGCAAACACGACGATGGTGGTCCAGCCCGGCTTGAACGGCTGCAGGAAGAAGGAGATGGTTCCGGCAAAGTCGCCGCGCACGATCAGTTCGATGGCAAACACCAGGATAGCGGCAATCGCCAGGCTGATCAGCCCATAGCGCACGACCGGCCATCTCCTGCCCGGCAGATAGCCGGTGGAGGGGTCGTCTTCCAGGAACTGTGGCGCGGCCTTGCCGGTGCGTTTGTAACTCTTTGCCACTTTAACTTCCCCACCCAGCGACAAGCGCGTCACTCGATTGTCATGGAATTGTCACGCAAAGCTAGCGCCTGTAGCGGAAATAAGAAGAGCCAGCAAACGAATCGTGAGCGGTTTTCATCAGGAGTGATCGCCAAAAACCCTTTCGCAACAGGCACTCGGCGGACGAGGCTGCCCTCGGGCAGGGTCGAACCGGGCTTGACTTGGCGCCCCGCCATGCGTCACAGGCAAGAAAAACCCGTCTTCAGGCAAGCAAAACCAGCCCTTGGGAGCCCTCGCATGGCCGTTGCATTCACCTTTCCCGGACAAGGCAGCCAGGCGGTCGGCATGGGCAAGGATCTCGCCGGCGCCTTCCCCGAAGCGCGCAGGGTCTTCCAGGAAGTCGACGATGCGCTCGGCGAAAATCTGTCGAAGCTGATCTGGGAAGGGCCGGAAGAGACGTTGACGCTGACCGCCAACGCGCAGCCGGCGCTGATGGCGGTGTCGCTGGCCGCGATCCGGGCGCTGGAATCGCGCGGCTTCTCGCTGAAAGGCAAGATCGCCTATGTCGCCGGTCATTCGCTGGGCGAATATTCGGCGTTGGCCGCTGCCGGCTTCGTTTCGGTTGCCGATGCCGCCCGGTTGCTGCGCATACGCGGCAATGCCATGCAGGCGGCGGTGCCGGCCGGCGAGGGCGCCATGGCGGCGATCATCGGATTGGAACAGGCCGATGTCGAAGCCGCTTGCGCGGAAGCCGCCAAAGGCTCTGTCTGCCAGATCGCCAACGACAATGGCGGTGGCCAACTGGTCATCTCCGGCGCCAAGGCCGCGGTCGAACTGGCCGCGAAACTGTGCACCGAGAAAGGCGCCAAACGCGCGCTGATGCTGCAGGTGTCCGCGCCCTTCCATTCCGCGCTGATGGCGCCGGCCGCGAACGTCATGTGCGAAGCCCTGGCCGGCGTGGCAAAGAACGCGCCGGTGGTTCCCGTCCTCTCCAATGTCACGGTCAGCCCGACCAGCGATCCGGACGAGATCGCCCGCCGCCTGGTCGAACAGATAACCGGCCGCGTGCGTTGGCGCGAGACGGTGGAATGGTTCGGCGCAAACGGCGTCACCACGCTTTACGAGATCGGCGCCGGCAAGGTGCTTTCAGGATTGGCGCGGCGCATCAACCGCGATGTCGCCACCGCGTCGGTCGGCACCGCGGCTGACGTCGAGGCGGCCATGGCGGCGCTTGCATAAAGCGTCATTTGATCCCATCCCTGTAAAGGGTGTTCTCTTCTCAATCAGGAGACAAAAATGTTCGAATTGACTGGCCGCAAGGCGCTCCTCACCGGCGCATCCGGCGGCATCGGCGAGGCTATCGCCAGGATGCTGCATGCGCAGGGCGCGATCGTCGGCCTGCATGGCACCCGCGTCGAGAAACTGGAAGCGCTGGCTAGCGAGCTTGGCGACCGGGTCAAGCTGTTCCCGGCCAATTTGTCCAACCGTGAGGAGGTCAAGGCGCTCGGCCAGAAAGCCGAAGCCGATCTCGAAGGCGTCGACATCCTGGTCAACAACGCCGGCATCACCAAGGACGGCCTGTTCGTGCGCATGTCGGATGCCGACTGGGACAGCGTGCTCGAGGTCAACCTGACCGCCGTGTTCAGGCTGACCCGCGAACTCACCCACCCGATGATGCGCCGCCGCCATGGCCGCATCATCAACATCACCTCGGTGGTCGGCATCACCGGCAATCCCGGCCAGACCAATTACTGCGCCTCAAAGGCCGGCATGATCGGCTTCTCCAAATCGCTGGCACAGGAGATCGCCACCCGCAACATCACCGTCAACTGCGTCGCCCCGGGCTTCATCGAATCGGCGATGACCGACAAGCTCAACGACAAGCAGAAAGAGGCGATCATGGCGGCGATCCCGACGCGGCGCATGGGCACCAGCGTTGAAGTCGCGTCCGCCGTCGCTTATCTCGCCTCCAACGAAGCCGCCTACGTCACTGGCCAGACCATCCACGTAAATGGCGGCATGGCTATGATTTGACGAGGTTCGGCAGCAACGCCGGCGGGTTGTGAAAAGAGACCATTTCGGCTTGGACCTCAGCTATTTTTCGTGTAATGCGGCCCGCAACCCGGCGGTTCGGGCAAAAACCGGTCCGTAGTCGTTGCGTTTCCGGCAGGACCATCTTTCAGCTTGATTAGCGGCATTCTGCCCGCTAACGAAGACAGACAAACAAAAGACGAGGATGCCCAAATGAGTGACACCGCAGAGCGCGTCAAGAAGATCGTCATCGAGCACCTTGGCGTCGATGCCGACAAAGTGACGGAGCAGGCGAGCTTCATCGATGATCTGGGCGCCGACAGCCTCGACACGGTCGAACTCGTCATGGCGTTCGAAGAAGAATTCGGCGTCGAGATTCCCGACGATGCGGCTGAGACCATCCTGACCGTTGGCGATGCCGTGAAGTACATCGACAAGGCTTCGGCCTGACGCTTTCCGCAGTCATCACCGGGGAGGACCTGCGATGAGGCGTGTCGTCGTCACGGGCCTTGGGTTGCTGTCGCCGTTCGGCATGGGCTTCGAGCACAGCTGGAAGGAACTTCTGACCGGCCGCAGCGCTGCCAAGCGCATCAATGAGTTCGAGGTGGAGGATCTTGCCTGCAAGATCGCCCACGTCATTCCGCGTGGTGACGGCAGCAATGCCACCTTCAATCCCGAGGCCGTGCTCGAGCCCAAGGAACTGCGCAAGATCGGCGACTTCATCCTTTACGGGATTGCCGCCGCCGACGAGGCGCTGAAGGATTCCGGCTGGGAAGCCAAGACGCATGAAGAGCGGTGTGCCACCGGCGTCCTGATCGGCTCCGGCATCGGCGGCATCGAGGGCATCGCCGAGAACGCGATGATCCTCAAGGAGCGCGGCCCGCGCCGCATCAGCCCTTTCTTCATCCCGGGCCAGATCATCAATCTCGTCTCCGGGCAGGTTTCGATCCGGCACGGACTGAAAGGCCCGAACCATGCCGTCGTCACGGCCTGTTCGACCGGCGCGCACGCCATTGGCGATGCTGCCCGGTTGATCATGTGGGGCGATGCGGACGTGATGGTCGCCGGTGGCGCCGAAGCGCCGGTGACGCGGCTGTCGATCGCCGGCTTTGCCGCATGCCGGGCACTGTCGACGGAACGCAATGATTCGCCGCAAACGGCGTCGCGACCCTATGATCGCGACCGCGACGGCTTCGTTATGGGCGAGGGCGCCGGCGTTGTCGTGCTCGAGGAGCTCGAACATGCCAGGGCGCGCGGCGCCAAGATCTATGCCGAGGTGACGGGTTACGGTCTCACCGGCGACGCGCATCACATCACCGCGCCTGCCGAGGATGGCGATGGCGCCTTCCGTTGCATGACGGCGGCACTGAACCGGGCCAAGTTGACGCCGGCCGATGTCGACTACATCAACGCGCACGGCACCTCGACCATGGCCGACACGATCGAGCTCGGCGCGGTCGAGCGGCTTGTCGGCAATGCCGCGTCGAAGATTTCGATGTCGTCGACCAAGTCGTCGATCGGCCATCTGCTTGGGGCGGCGGGTGCCGCCGAAGCGATCTTCTCGATCCTTGCCATCAGGGACAATGTCGCGCCGCCGACCATCAACCTCGACAACCCGGAACGCGAAACCGCGATCGACCTGGTGCCGAACAAGCCGCGTGCCCGCCAGATCGACGTGGCGCTGTCCAATTCCTTCGGCTTTGGCGGGACCAACGCGTCGCTGGTCTTCCAGCGCTACAATGGCTGATCGTCCGGCTGCCGGGCGGCGCTTTGGCGTGCCGTCAATTTTGCCATATTCGCCCCTACTCTGCCGCTGGGGATTCGTTGGGCGATCAAACGGTAGGGCGAAATGAACACAAATCCGGCAGGCAACGGAGAATTCGGGCAACGGCCGCCGACATCCGGCCCGATCGTGCCGAAAACGGCCAGCGAAGCGTTGCGGCCGGAGGCTGGCACGCCGCCGCCGAAGCGCTCGCGTGCGTCACGCAGCCAGGTCGTCGTGTTCATGAACTTCGTCATCTCCTCGGTGATGCTGGTGGTTCTGGCGGCCGGCGTCGCGGTCTATTTCGGCAAGCAGGAATTCACCGAACCCGGACCTTCGGCCAATGGCGACACCTTCCTGGTCAAGCCGAGCACCGGCGTCCAGGATATCGCCGACCAGCTCGAACGCCGCGGGTTGATCAGCGACGCCCGGGTATTCCGCCTTGGCGTGCGGGCCTTCGGCAATGATTCCGCGCTGAAAGCCGGCGAGTACGAGATCAAGCCCAGGGCATCCATGCGCGATATCATGGAGCTTCTGAAGAGCGGCAAGTCGGTGATGTATTCGCTGACCATTCCTGAAGGACTGACGGTCGACCAGGCATTGCAGCGCATCGCCGAGGAGAATGCCTTGAGCGGCGACATGCCGGCGACCACGCCGCCGGAGGGCAGCCTCGCCACCGACACGCTGCGCTTCACGCGCGGAGCGACACGCCAGCAGATGGTCGATAAGTTGCTGGCGGATCAGAAGAAGCTGGTCGACGATGTCTGGCAGCGGCGCGCGCCTGACCTGCCGCTGGCCAACGTCGAGGAGTTCGTCACGCTGGCCTCGATCGTCGAGAAGGAGACGGGCAAGGGTGACGAGCGTTCGCGAGTTGCCGCCGTCTTCCTGAACCGGCTTGCCAAGGGCATGCGCCTGCAATCCGATCCGACCATCATCTACGGGCTGTTCGGCGGCAAGGGAAAGCCGGCGGACCGGCCGATCTACCAGTCGGACATCCAGAAACAGACGCCCTACAACACCTATGTGATCAATGGCTTGCCGCCGACGCCGATCGCCAATCCGGGTCGTGCAGCGCTGGAGGCGGTGGCCAATCCGTCGAAGACCGCCGACCTCTATTTCGTTGCCGACGGCACCGGCGGGCACGTCTTTGCCGCGACGCTGGACGAGCACAACGAGAATGTCGCCCGCTATCGCGCGTTGCTGAAGAAGCAGGCCGATGATGCCGCCAAAGCCGCCAAGACGACTGGCACCGGCGACAGCAATGCCGTCAAGCCCGCTGGCAGTGGGCCGGCTGACGGTGCCGACGACAGCGGCGGTGACGCGGGCGCTGCCCAGTAAATGAAGAAAGGCGTTGCCCGGCAGGCAACGCCCTGACATTTGGAAGAGCGCCGCGCGTCCGGTTTCGACGCGCCTGCGGCGCAGTCTTTTTTCAAGCCGCACTCGCTCCTGTCCGGAAAGCCGGTTCAGGCGATGTGCCAGGGACGTGTGGGCGATATGGATTTGCAGAGCATGACCGGTTTTGCACGTGCCGTCGCCGAGCACGAAGGCACCTCGATCGCCTGGGAGGTCAAGTCCGTCAACGGCAAGAGCGTCGAGGTACGGCTGCGGCTGCCGCAAGGCTTCGAACGGTTGGAACCTGCTGTCCGGCAGATGCTTCAGAAACGTTTTGCACGCGGCAATTTCCAGGCGACGCTGACCATCGGCCGTGCCGTTGGCGCGCAGGCGCAGCCGGTCGTCAACGAAGCCTTCCTGAAGGACCTTGCTGGGCTCGCCAAACGGCTGCAGGAGCAATTCGGCGTTGCTGCGGCGACGTCGGATGGATTGCTTTCGCTGCGCGGCGTGCTCGACATTCCTGAAACTGTCGAAACCGAGGAGGCGAGGGCCGCGCTCGATGCCGCGATCATGGCCGCGCTCGAAGTGGCCTTGAACGGGCTCGAACAGGCACGGCAGGGCGAGGGTGCCGCGCTGGCCTTGCTGCTGGCGGGTCATATCGACACGATCGAGGCGTTGACGCTGCGGGCAGAAGTGGATCCGTCACGCGAGACCGCGGTGATCCGCGAACGCATCGCCGAGCAGGTCAGGCTACTGATGGACGCTTCCGCCAATCTGGACGTCACCCGACTGCACATGGAGGCGGCGTTCCTGGCCACCAAGGCCGATATTCGCGAAGAGATCGACCGGCTGAAAACGCATGTCGCATCCGGCCGGGCACTGCTGGTGGGCGGCGGCGCGGTCGGTCGCAAGCTCGATTTTCTGGCACAGGAATTTAACCGCGAATCGAATACGCTGTGTTCCAAATCGAATGCCGCAGCCATCACCGCGATCGGCCTGGACCTGAAGGCGGTGGTCGACCAGTTTCGTGAACAGATCCAGAATCTGGAGTAGCCGATGGTTGCCAAGGATTTGGGGTCCCGCATACGCCGCCGGGGCCTGATGCTCGTCCTGTCGTCGCCGTCCGGCGCCGGCAAGTCGACGATCGCGCGCAATCTTCTGGAAAGCGATTCCAGCCTCGAACTGTCGGTCTCGGTCACCACCAGGCCGCGCCGTGGAAGCGAGATCGAAGGCGTCCACTATCATTTTCGGACGATGCGCGAATTCGAGCGGCTTCGTGATTCCGACGCGCTGCTGGAGTGGGCCGAGGTGCATGGCAATTGCTATGCGACGCCGCGCGAACCGGCCGAACTGGCGCTGTCCGAGGGGCGCGACATGCTGTTCGACATCGACTGGCAAGGCGCCCAGCAGCTCAAGGAGAAGATGCGCGCCGACATTGTCTCGATCTTCATCCTGCCGCCATCGATGAAGGAGTTGAAGGCGCGGCTGAAACGTCGCGCTGAAGACCAGGAGGCGGTGATCGAGACGCGGCTGAAAAACGCCCGCAACGAGATCGAGCACTGGAAGGAATATGATTTCGTCATCGTCAATGATGACCTTGACCGCGCCTTCGCCGAAGTGCGCGGCATCGTCGTCGCCGAGCGGCTAAGACGCGACCGCCGGCCAGGCCTGTTCGATTTCGTCTCTGGACTGTTGGACGAGAAGACGGGCTGAGACCTCTTCTTTCGCCCCGTTCACGGGGAGAAGGTGGCCCGAAGGGCCGGATGAGGGGCGGTGCTGGCATTTCAAGGTTCGTGCTGCCCCCTCATCTGTCTGCCGGCATCTTCTCCCCGTAAACGGGGAGAAGAGAGCTACACGGCATTGGTCAGCCGCACGAATTCCTCGACGCTGAGCGTCTCGGCGCGGCGTGTCGGATCGATGCCGGCGCGTTCGAGCAGGGCCTCGCCGCCGAGGCTTTTCACGCTCTGCCGCAGCATCTTGCGACGTTGGCCGAAAGCGGCTTCTGTGACGCGGCCGAGTTTCTTCACCTCGGCGGGCAGGGGCGTCGGGCGCGGCACCAGATGCACCACCGAGGAGGTGACCTTTGGCGGCGGCGTGAATGCCTGTGGCGGTACGTCGAAGGCGATCCTCGCCTCCGTCCGCCAGCCGGCAAGAACCCCCAGCCGGCCATAGCTGTCGCTGCCGGCAGGCGCGACGATGCGCTCGGCCACCTCGCGCTGGAACATCAAAGTCATCGAGGTGTAGAAAGGCGGCCAGTCGCTGACCGTCAACCAGCGCACCAGCAGCTCCGTGCCGATATTGTAGGGCAGGTTGGCCACGATCTTGACCGGGCCGCCATTGCCGGTCGCTCGACTGGCAAGGCCTGTGAAATCCGTCTTCAGCGCATCGCCGGAAACAACCTCCAGCCGGCCGGGATAGTGGTCGGACACTTCGGCAAGAGCAGCCAGGCAACGTTCGTCACGCTCGATGGCGATGACGTGACGCGCGCCGTTGGAAAGCAGGGCGCGGGTCAGCCCGCCGGGACCGGGACCGACCTCGATCACGGTTGCATCGGACAAGTCGCCGGCGGTGCGCGCGATCTTGCCGGTGAGATTGAGGTCGAGCAGGAAATTCTGGCCGAGCGCCTTCTTTGCCTGCAGCCCATGACGCTCGATCACCTCGCGCAGCGGCGGCAGCCCGTCGATGCTCATGCCCGAGATCTCATACCGCAACCGCCTTCGTGTTCGTGTCGGCCAGCCGCCGGGCAAGCTTCAGCGCCGCTATCAGGCTGTCGGGCCGCGCCACACCCTTGCCGGCGATGTCGAAGGCCGTGCCGTGGTCGGGCGAGGTGCGGATGAAGGGCAGGCCGAGCGTGACATTGACCGCCTCGTCGAAAGCCAGCGCCTTGGCCGGGATCAGCGCCTGGTCGTGATACATGCAAAGGGCCGCGTCGTAGCCGGCCCGCGCCCGGACATGGAATAACGTGTCGGCCGGCAAAGGGCCGAAAGCGTCGATGCCATCGGCACGCAGGATATCGACCGCCGGGCGCACGATCCGCTCGTCCTCGAGGCCCATGGCGCCGCCTTCGCCGGCATGCGGGTTGAGCCCGGCAATCGCCAGCCGTGGCTTGGCGATGCCAAAGCGGCCGGTGAGATCGGCAGCGGTGATGCGCGCGGTGGCGACGATCAGCTCGGTGGTCAGTGCCTTCGGCACCTCGGCCAGCGCGATGTGGATGGTGACGGGAACGGTGCGCAGGTCGGGTCCTGCCAGCATCATCACCGGCATCGCCTCGACGCCGCTGTGCCGGGCCGCCAGATGCGCCAGATACTCGGTGTGGCCGGGGAAGCGAAAGCCGGCGTCGTAGAGCGGCTTCTTGGCGATGGGGCAGGTGACCACGGCCGAGGCTTCGCCGGCAAGGCAACCGGCGACGGCGCGGTCGATGGCCTCGATGGTGGCAGCCGCATTGGCCGGATCCGGCCGGCCGGGGCTATCGATGCAGCTGGCGGCGAGCGGAACGATCGGCAAGGCGCGGGCAAAGACCTGCGCCGCTTGCGCTGATGTCGTTTCGACGACCGGCAGCGAAATGCCGAGCAGGCGCGCCCGGGAGGCGATCAGCGCCGGATCGGCGAGCAGGTAGAAGGGGGGCAGGGCGGCAGCTTCGCGCGCCATAAAGGCGGCGATGGCGATCTCCGGCCCAATGCCGGACGGATCGCCGGCGCTCAACGCGAGCGCAGTCACTGCGTTGCTCACGTCAGCGCTTGACGATGCGGGCTTTTGCCTTCAGCTCGTCGACATATTTCTTGCTGAGCGCGTCGGCATCCTTGTCGCCGCCGGAGCCTTCGGCCTGAAACGCCATCTGGGCGACCTTGTCGTCGGACACTTCGCGCGACGAGCAGATGCCGATGAATTCGACGCCGCGTTCGGTTTCGCGCGTGGCGGTGGCACCGCCGACTTTGGTCGCCTTGATCTGCTCGGCCCAGTCCGGCGGCAGCTGCGGCGCCAGCACCCGGCCCAGATCCCGAACGGTGACGTCGATCAGGCCCTTGGCGAATTCGCGCGTCGTTTTGCAGCCGTTGAAGCGGGCGCGCATGGCGTCGGCCTCGCGCTTGCGTTTGCCCAGCGTCGCGCTGCGTTCAGCTGCCGGCACCACGAAGATGACCTGCTGCAGCATGTATTCGGTGGCGCTCGGTTTGGCGCCGCCTTTTTCGAGCATCTTCCTCACGAGATCCTGCTCGCTGACGGCACCGGTGCCGTCGCCAGAACGGTAGCGCGCACTCAAAGCCTGGTTCCAGGCCATCTGGGCGCGGATGAATTCCTTGAAGTGGCTCTTGGTGACGCCTGACTTCTCCATGACGCCGTCAAGCTGGCTGAGCTGCATCTTGTTGCTCGAGGCAAAGCGCTGATACGCCGCCTCGACTTGTGCGTCGCTGATGCGGATGCCAAGCCGCTTGGCCTCGGCCATACGAAGCGTCTGGTCGATCATTTCCTGGCCGGCATCGCCCTTCTTGCGCTGCAGCTTCAGGAAGGCGGCGCGATGGGCTATGTCGCCGGTGGTGACCGGAATGTTGTTGACGACGTATTTGATCTCGCTGGCGAAAGCCGGCGGCGTCATTGCAGTGATCGACACGGACGTCGCCGCCACGAGCAACGCGAAACCTGCTGAAAAGAGGTATTTCCTCATCGTTGGTATCCCAATTCTATCCCGGTCCCGCCCAATTTCATCTTTCCAGGTGCGCGAAATCCGTGCCAGCCCTATGCGGCGAAACGATGTCGCCGATTGTTACTGGATCGTGTCGATGGCACTGGTCGACGAGCCGAATTCGCCGAGGGTGCGGAACGACAGATTGAAGCCGATGGTCTGCGACACCTCCCTGGTGTTCAGATCGCGCGACTGCGAGTAGGTCATCAGATAAGTGAAGCAGGAATCGTTGTAGGCGAAGCCGACACCGTCCTTGACCAGCAGGCTTTGCTGCAGGTCGTAGGTTCCTGTGCCGAAGACGCGCCAGTTTTCGGCCAGATGCGTGGATGCACCAAGTGTGACTTCGTGGCGGTCGGTGGTGAAGCCGTACAGTGGCTGGGCCTGGATGAAGGCGTATTTGGCGCTCAGCGACACAGGCAGGCCGGAATAGGCGGCCTTCACCTCGGCGCGGCGAACCTCGAAGCTCTGTTCGTCGAAACGGCCGCTGACCGAGGCCGCGAAGCCGTTGGGGCTGTTGATGCCGAACAGGCCGACATAATCGGATTTGGCCGTGTCGAGGCCGGAGTTGGCGCCGACATTGACCAGATCCGGCGCGGCGAACGAGTTCTCGCCGCCGATCTGATAGGATTGGCCGAAAATGGCATTGGTGCCCCAGCCATTGTTGTACGAGCCGGAATAGCGGAAGCCGACATTGGCGCGCGAACCGCCTTCGACGCGGTCGTAACCGGAGAACTTGTCGCGTTCGAACAAGGTGGTCGCGTCGAAGACCATGCTTTGGGCGTCTTCATTGGGTACTGCGAGACCGCCGACATATTGCTCGTTCGGGCGCATGAAGACCTGCGCCATTGGCTCGATAACGTGGCTGGACCCGCTGGCCATAGAAAACAGCACCGGCCAACGCATCTCGAGGCCTGCGGTTGCCATGTAACGGGCAAATGACGAGCGCATATCGGCCTGCTCGCTCAAATTTGCTGCCATCTGGTTGACGGCGTTTAGCGAAGCCGACGACGCGTTGAGGTAGTCCACATCGCCCTGCAGCGCGAGCAATGGTGTCAGCACCAGCCCGCCATCTGTGACGAAGCTCCGCTTCCACTCGGCCTCGGCGGTGAGACGGCCGGATTCGCCTTCGATACCAGGGACACGCTGTATGGGGGTGGAGAAAGTATCATCGAGCTCGTCGCGGCGGATGACACGCGCGTTGACATTGAGCGACAACTGGCCGCCGGCCACCGACGCATCAGGAATATAGGCATAGTCGAGCGACGGAAGCACCCAAGGCTGTTGTCCGCTTCGCGCAGAGGCGTTGTCGTCAGGCGTATCTTCCTGCACATCGAAATGCATGGCGCGCACGTCGAAATAGTTGCGGCCGTTGAGACCCGTCAAGTAGACCGACGACTGGTGGACGCTGCTATTGTACTTGTCGATGCCGTAGGTGTTCGAGAAGTTCTTGTCGGTCTGCAGCAGCACGTTCCAGCCGAAGTTCCAGCGTGAGTTGATGGCGAACTGCCCCTGGGTACCCATCATGCCGCGGAATTTGTTGGGATCGCCGGCGCTGCCCGAATTGACGTTGTGGCCAGAGCTGGATGGGAAGGCAGTGGTGTCGAGGAAGGCGTCGGGATTCTGCTGGTGTATCCCGGCGATCTTCAAGCTGTACTCGCCATTGTCGAAGCGCTGACGCCACTCGGCCTCACCGAGGAAACCCTGCTTGGTATAGCCGGTGCCGGTGACGGTCAGGTCGTAGGTCGGCGCCAATGCGAGATAATAGGGGACTTTCACGCCGACGCCGAGATCGCTCTTGTAGATGATGCTCGGGATCAGGAAGCCGCTCTTGCGCTTTACCGTCGGGTCGGCAATTTCGAATGCAGGCAGATAGGCAAGCGGAAAACCGAAGAACTCGAAATTCGCATTCTCGAAGCGAACCGTCTTCTTCTCGCCGTTCCAGATGATCTTCTTGGCCTTGACGCGCCAGGTCGGCGCTTTGTCCGGCTTATCCTCGCACGGCTCGCAGGCGGTGTAGACGCCATTGTGGAAGGTGGTCAGCACGCCGCCCATGCGTTCTGCGCTTTCGGCGGCGAAATAGGCCTTGTCGATGGTTTCGACCCGCAACGCATTGACGAAGCCGTCGGCGAAGTCATCGGTGATGTCGATATGTTGCGAATTGATCTTGGTGCCGTCGCTGTTGATGACTTCGACGTTGCCGCTCGCGACCATCCGCTTGGTGTTGCGGTTGTATTCGACGCGCTGGGCGACAAGGCGATTGCCACCATAGTCGATCTGCACACCGCCGACGGCGGTCACGGTCTGGTTGTCGTTGTTGTAGACCAGCGTATCGGCAGCCAGCAGCATTTGTGAGCCGGCTGGAACCGATGTCGCCACGTCGCCGACGTCCTGTGCAAGCGCCGGTGCCGGAACGGCGTAGGCAAGCACGCACGCCAAGGCGGTCGCCGCATAGAGGCGCGCCAAACCGGCCTGCCTGTTGCTGGGCAAAAACGCCTCCCTCACTAGCCGTCTTCCTTGTATAGCAGGAAAGTCACCCCGAAGAACATAGCCACCATGACCGGTACCCAGGCGGCTACGACAGTCGGCACGAATCCAGCCACGCCGAATGCCTTCACCAGCACCGAAACGACATAAAGCAGAAAGCCAGCGATGATGCCACCCAGAATCATCGTCGCCGACTGTCCCATCCTAGCAAATTGCATTGAAACCGTTGCCGCGATCAGCGTCATGGCGACGAGAAGGAACGGCAACGCCACGAGCGAATCAAACTGCATGGCAAAAGCATTTGCCTTGAGGCCGAAGGAGCGGGCAACCTCGACCTTTCCGGGCAGGTCATAGAAGGGGATGGTTTCGGGGCGCGCCAGCCGCTCTTGCACGAATTCGGGCTTTAGATTGGTCGGTACGCGATCGGTTGCCGATGCCTGGATCGTGCCGTTCTGGAATGTCTTGACGTCCTGCAATTCCCAATAGCCGTCGCGCAGGAAGGCACGGGCGGCGTCCTTGCGCTCGACGATGTTGCCTTGCGGGTCGAGAATGAAAAATACGACATCGGCCATTTCCAGGCCCTGGTTCAGGATGGCCCGCGCACCGATGATGGTGTCGCCCGAACTGGTTTTCTGCCGGATCCAGGGCGCGGCATCGGCCGAGACCGTATTCGATTTGCCGGAACGCAGCTGGGTTTCGATCTGCTCGGACCAGGAGAATGCGTGCGCGGCGAGTGGATTGATGACGCCAACCGACAGGACGCCGAACAGCAAGGCTCCGATACAGCAGGGCAAGAGGAACTGCCAGGCGGAAACACCGGCGGAACGGGCGATGACCAGCTCGTAGCGCCGGTTCAGCGACACCAGCGTCGCCATCGCCGAGAAGAGACCGACGAACGGCACCGTCTGCAGCATGATCATCGGCATACGGAGGCCTGAAATGGCTACCGCCGTGCCGTAGGTGAAGCCGGGCAGGCCGGTGGTGCGGCCGGACAGCTCGGTGAAGTCGATCAGGAACACCAGTGCCAGGAGGCCGATGAAGAACCAGATGGTGATCGTCACATAGCGGAAGAAGAAGTAGCGGCCCAGTGTCCAGCCCATCAGCCGACCCCTTGCCCTGATGCGCCGCGCCTGGACAGACGCAATTTGAAAGCATTCCAGCTGTCAGCGATGCGCGTGGCGAAGTTTGTCATCCAGTCCGCCCAGGTCACCGGCAGTTCCAGTGTTCGGTTGGAGACGATGAACCAGATCGCCACCGCGGAAGCCACGATCGGCACGCCATAGACCATATACGCATATTGCGGGACCTCATCCGCCTTGCTGGCGGCAAAAAAGCCCAGCCAACGCACGAACAGCGATATCGTGATCGCCGTGATCAGCGGATTGACGCGCGCCTCGCGGTGCGAGCGCGCATCCCCGGCGACCGCAAGCGCGATCAGCGCGAAAACCATGGAATAGGTCCATTCCGAGAACCGTTGGTTGACCTCGGCCCGGTATTCGTAGGGGTTCTGCTGATAGTACTTGTCGTTGGCGCCCGGGTTGAGCAGGTACTGCGTCGTCTGGTCCTTGGGCAGGAGCGTCACCGCCGAAGCCGCCGCCATGAAGGCCGACATGTCGAAGGCATAGGAGGTAAAGCGGATGACGGAGAGATCGCCGGTCAGCGTTTTGCGATGGATGACGCCGTCATTCATCATCAGCACCTTTTCACCGCCGCGTTCGACGATGCTGCCGGTCTTGGCGTAGTAGACGAGGTTGACGCCTTCCTCGCGCGAATCGGCGACGAAAATGCCACCCAGCCGATTGTCGGGAAGGCGCTCACCGATCTGCAGGAACAGCCCGTCGTCAATCTTGCGGAAGGTGCCTTCCTGGATGATCAACGACAACAGATCCGCGCGCGACGAGGCCACCAGTGCCCGGTTCTTCTGCCGTGCGTAAGGGTCGATGCCGTTGTCGACGGCAAAGGAAAAAACGGCGGCGGCGAGCGCCAGCAACATGATCGGCCGTACGATCGTCCAGCGCGAGGCCCCCGCGGCGTTGACGACGGCGAGTTCGGAATCCGAATTCATCACACTGAGTGTCTGTGCGACTGCTACCACCAGCGCAAAAGGCACCACGATCGGGATGATGGACGGAAGGATGAGGGCGGCGACTTCGAAGAAGGTCAACGCCGACTGGCCGCTGTCTGTCACCAGATCGATCTTTGCCAGCACCTGTGTCGTCCACACGATCGCCAGCGTCCACACAAGAGCGGCCATGAAGACCACGAAAGCGCGGCGCATGATGTAGCGTTCAACGACCTTCATGAAGGCTTTTCTCGATTTTTTCGAACGGCATCATGCCACCGAACAAGGTAGCTGTCCGGCAGCGCCTGCACAACTGGCTCCATCAGATGGTCGATCCGGGTTCTGTCCCACATTACGCCCCCCGGCTGGGCGGAGTGTCGGCGGGAATGGATAAGAAAGGGCGAACATCGATGGTTAACAACAGGTTGCGGCAAAAAGCGGGGCCGTGCCGCGACGAATCGTCATCGATTCCATAGGTCATATGGGATGCCAATTCGGCAAAGTCTTGCCAAATGCCGGAAAACGACCAAATGTCGCGCATCGTTTCGAACCGCTTCCCCAAAAGTCGCGCATTCCCTGAAAGCAGGACATGATGAATCAAAGACCGTCGATCGCCTTCGCCAAATTTTCCGGGTCCCAGAGCGCGGTAAACAAGAAGGGCACTGTCTTCGTGTTCGCGGCGGACGAGGGCGGCCTGAGCGACGTCGCCAAGGCCGGCGATCCCGGCAAGACATTGGAGCGGGCCTTTCCCGTGGCTGAGTTCATGGGCAAGTTCGCCAGCACGGTGGAAGTTCTGGCGCCGCAGGGAGCGTCGCTCGACAGACTCGTAGCAATAGGCACCGGCAAGGTGTCGGGACTGGACGAATATGCGTGGCTGAAGCTTGGCGGCACCGTTGCCGCGTCGCTGCGCAAGGCGACCGAAGTGGCGGTGGTCCTCGATGTGGCCGGCGCCTCGCCGAGTGCGAAGGATGCGGCAAACCTTGCCGCGGGCATTCTCCTGCGCAGCTATTCCTTCGATAAGTACAAGACCAGGAAGGACAAGGACGACAGCAAGGCAGAGCCGAAGAAGCCGGTCAAGGTGACCATCCACACCGCCGATCCGGCCGCTGCGAAGAAGGCCTTCGCCGATGCCGAGGCGGTGATAGACGGCGTCCTGCTGGCGCGCGACCTCGTCAACGAACCGGCAAACGTGCTTGGGCCGGTCGAGTTCGCTGCCCGCGCCAAGGAACTCGAGGCGCTAGGCGTCAAGGTCGAGATATTGGCTGAGAAGGAAATGAAGAAGCTCGGCATGGGCTCGCTGCTCGGTGTCGCGCAAGGCTCGCCGCGCGGCGCCCGCATGGCGATCATGCAGTGGAACGGCGGCAAGCCGAAGGACAGCCCGATCGCCTTCGTCGGCAAGGGCGTCACTTTCGACACCGGCGGCAATTCCATAAAGCCGGCCTCGGGCATGGAGGATATGAAGGGCGACATGGGCGGTGCCGCCGCCGTCACCGGCCTGATGCATGCGCTGGCGGCCCGCAAGGCGAAAGCCAATGTCGTCGGTATCATCGGACTGGTCGAAAATGCTGTCGACGGTCATGCCCAGCGTCCCGGTGATATCGTCACTTCGATGTCGGGCCAGACCATCGAGGTGCTCAATACCGACGCCGAGGGCCGCCTCGTGCTGGCCGATGCGTTGTGGTACTGCAACGACCGCTTCCAGCCGAAATTCATGGTCAATCTGGCGACGCTGACCGGCGCCATCATGGTGGCGCTCGGCCAACATTATGCCGGCCTGTTTTCCAACAATGACGAACTGGCGGAAAAGTTGTCGGCGGCGGGGCAGGCGACGCAGGAACGGCTGTGGCGCATGCCGCTCGGTGCCGAATACGACAAGCTCATCGATTCCAAGAACGCCGACATGAAGAACATCGGCGGCCGTTTTGGTGGCGCCACCATTGCGGCGCAGTTTCTGCAGCGCTTCGTCAAGGATACGCCATGGGCTCATCTCGACATTGCCGGCACGGCGATGGGGGCGCCGTCGAACGAGATCAACCAGTCCTGGGGTTCCGGTTTCGGCGTCAGGCTGCTCGACCGGCTGGTGCGCGATAATTATGAGCAATGAACGGGTTCAATCACTATAGGCTGAAGCGATGGCCGACGTCCTGTTCTACCACCTGACCGAATCGACGCTGGAGGATGCGCTGCCAGGCCTCCTGGAGCGCAGCGTCGACCGTGGCTGGCGCGCCGTGGTGCAGACAGGCACCGAGGAACGCCGCGATGCGCTCGACCAGCATCTGTGGACCTTCCGCGACGATTCGTTCCTGGCGCACGCAACCGATCGTGAGGCTCATCCCGGTGAACAGCCGATTCTGTTGACCACCGGCGACGGCAATCCCAACGACGCCAAGATTAGGTTCCTGGTCGACGGTGCGGTGCCGCCTGACCTTGGCGGCTACGAGCGCGCGGTGTTCCTGTTCGATGGCCACGATGCCGCCCAACTCGAGGCGGCGCGAGGGCACTGGAAGGTGATGAAGAGCGCTGGCCACGCCGTCACCTACTGGCAACAGACGCCAGATCGCCGCTGGGAGCGCAAGGCTTAAGGCAGGTCGCCTGAACGTCAGGCGACATGCTTGACCTGTGGCGTGTCACGACAATATCTACTGCTTTGCCTCGATCCGGTTATCTACTGCTTTGCCTTGATCCGGTTCATTTTCGTTGTGACGTAGTCGCCGTATTTCAATTTCATCGACTCGTCCGACCGGTTTCGATGCGGGCTCTTGAAAACGTACCATTCGCCATCAGGCGATTTACGCTTGTAGATAACCTTGCCCACTTGGCGATGCTCGAAGCAGGTCATCGAGCCCTTCACACCCCAGGAGCCATGCCATTGCGCGCGGTAGCAGAGCTTGCCGCCGCCGGGAATGAACCACATGCCGTCGCCATAGCCCGACTTGCCCTTGTCGTGAGTCCAGGCATCGAACTGCCTCTGCTTGACGGCAAAGAACCCGGCGCCCTTCTTGCCCCACAGCCACGAATGGTTCTGATAAATCTGGTAGACGCCTTCGTCAGGAACGACCGTGGCTTTTTGCGCCTGCTCGACGATCCTTGTCGCCGTCTTGGCCGTCGCAGGAACCTGAAAGGCAAGAACAAGAACGGAGCAGGCGAATGCCGCTCCGAGATAATTTCCCACTACCCGTTTCACGAAACTTCTCCACAGACTGATTTACGCCACGCCTCAACCCTCATCCCGAACCGCTGGTTCGAGATGGATCATGATCAAACAAGGAGATTGGAAATCGATCCCGATCGCGTCGGGATCGATCAGCACGATGCGTCTACGGCAGGACGTGCTGGGTCACCCTCCAGTCGGGCAGACCATAGCCACCCAGCCACGGCCACACTTCCTTCTGGTTGAAGTAGACGACCGAAGTCAGCGCCGGGAACTCCGCGTAGGATTTGCGGGAATCTTCCTGCCATTTCGAGACATAGTCCTGCTTTCCGACATAGCCGAGTTCCGCAACGACGATCGGCTTGTTGAACACTGCAACGCGGTCATAGCCGGGCTTCAGCAGCTCAGCGAAGGTACGGTCATGACCGGCCTCGTCATTGTCCTTTTTCTGCAGACCGAACACCGACAGGCCGATGACGTCGACATAGTCGTCGCCGGGGTAGTATTTTTCCAGACCCTCTTCGCCCTTGGGCGACCACATATACTTGGCGGCGGGGGCAGCCTTGCGGCAGATATCCACCTCGCGCTTGTAAGCGGAGATCCAGTCCTTGGGAGCCCAGTTGGCCCAAGTGAAGCGGCCGTTCTTGTCTTCCATTTCCTGAGCCCAGCGAATGGTCACCGGGCTCTTCATCTGTCCCACCAGGCCGCAGATTGCCTGCATGTTGGCGTCATATTTGCCGCTCAAAATGCCGTCGCGCAATTCGGGCGGGGTGATGCGCCAGTCCTTCGACCAGGTCCACGGCTCAACCGTAATCAGCAGCGAACGTCCGCGTTGCAGCGCATAGGCGTCGGCAAGCGGCAGCGTTGACAGATCGACGTCTTCCCAGGGCAGGAACAGCTCTTCGATGCTGGCGCTCTTGTCGGTGCTGAAGTCGCCGTAGGGATCATAGGAACCGAACGCCGACGCAGCGCTGCTCGTTTGGAAGGGGTCCGTCGCGGCTACCGAGCCAGCGCCTCCTGCCGTGGGGAACGCGGCGCTTCCGCCCAATGCCAGCGCGATTGCGAGTGCTTTTACTGTGGAGTATTTCATGTCGATCTCCCATGGCCCCAACCTCTTTCGGAAGTTAAGGCTTCGCCCGTGCGCATCGATGCCTGATCGACACGACTACCCAAAAACCGATCGGCTCTATTTGGCAGAATCTGCGGGATTTCGGAGCGACCCCATTGGCGGATGTGCGAACCTGGCACAGAGCCACCCAAAATTACCTCTCAAGCCCCTATACAGGGGGCGTTCGAGAGAAAGTTCGCCGCGATACTCACAAATTCGCGTCAAAATCCCGATATATCATCCCTGGCTAATTTAAGAGCCGGTCAGGGCCAAGAGTCAAGCACAATTAACGGTTGCTTAACCTTGACGACCGCAACATGGTTAACGGCTTTGGCCGGATCCCCTCCGACTGCCTCGACCCGTCGGTGAATTTCCAGCACCAAAGAGTTTGCCGGCTCGCCGCCAGACTGACTGCTCGGTAGCGGCTATTCCTCCCCCGATACGCGTTAGGTTAACCAAATCTCAAGAATCATTTCAACAAACAATTAATTTAGTTGACGCTAAGAAAGCATTAGCTAATTCTAATCCTGGGATTTTGGGAGCTTCCAGCCACCTTGTCGGCGGAAGCCCAAAGTGGCGGGCGAGTAAGTGTATGAGTGCTTCCGTGCATGATGGCGTCGTCGGCCATAAGAGCAGACGGGCGCATCAATCTGAGGCGGCTCTGGCAGTCACTGCGCAGAAGGGACCCTTTCTGGTGCCCGTGCTGTCGGCCATTCAGCAATGGATCCTGAGACTGGCGCTGGCTTTCTGGTTCTGCACACTCGGGTTTTTCTGGATCTGGTGGCTGAAGCCGGAGCATGTCGAACATCTCGGGCCATACACGTTCGCAACACTCATCCTGGTATGGCTCACGCTCATGCCGTTGTACTTTCTCTTGAACGTGCATGCGTCGAAAAAACCGTCCAAGCTTCACACGATCCCGAAGCGTTCGCGGGTCGCGATGGTGGTCACCAAGGCCCCCTCCGAACCGTTTGCCGTCGTTGCGCGCACGCTCGAAGCGATGCTGGCACAGGATTACCCGCACGACACCTGGCTGGCCGACGAGGATCCCTCCGAAGAGACAGTTCGCTGGTGCGACGCTCACGGCGTGATGATTTCGACGCGGCGCGGCAGGCAAGACTATCACCGCACGACATGGCCACGCCGGACGCGCTGCAAGGAAGGCAATTTGGCGTTCTTCTACGACCACTATGGCTACGAGCGTTACGATTTCGTCGCCCAGATGGATGCGGACCATGTACCGACGCCAACCTATCTGAGGGAGATCCTGTTTCCCTTCGCCGATCCCTCGGTTGGCTATGTCTCGGCGCCGAGCATCTGCGACAACAACGCCGCCGAGAGTTGGGCGGCGCGCGGCAGGCTGTTTCCGGAAGGGATGTTTCACGGACCGCTGCAGTCCGGCCATACGGGCGGTGGAGCTCCGCTCTGCATCGGCTCGCATTATGCCGTGCGGACCAAGGCGCTGAAGCAGGCGGGCGGTCTCGGTCCTGAACTGGCGGAAGATCACTCCACCTCCATGTTGATCAACGCGGCCGGATGGCACGGCGTGCATGCGCTCGACGCCATCGCCCATGGCGATGGCCCGCAGACCTTCGCCGACCTCATCACCCAGGAATTCCAGTGGTCGCGCAGTCTGATGACGATCCTGCTCGAATATTCGCCGAGCTATCTCCCAAAGCTGTCGCCGCGGCTGAGATTCCAGTTCCTCTTTTGCCAGCTCTGGTATCCGCTGTTCGCCGTCTTTGCGTTGCTGATGTACCTCATGCCGGTCTATGCGCTGTCTACCGGGCGCAACTTCGCCAATGTCATGTATCTCGACTTTTTGTTCTACTATCTGCCGAACGCGGTCGCGCTGGTTGGCCTGGTGATGCTGCTGAAGGCGTTCGGCCTCTCGCGCCCGATGACGGCCAAGACGATCAGCTGGGAAGGCACGCTGTTCCTCTTCTTCGCGCGTTGGCCTTGGGTGCTGGCCGGCACGTTGTCGTCGATCCGCGACTATCTGACCAAATCATTCGTCGATTTCCGCGTCACGCCCAAGGGCAGCGGCCCCAAGCACCTTCTGCCGGCTCGCGCCCTCACTCCCTATGTGGCGCTGGCCATCGGCGCGGCACTGCCTGTCCTGCTCGTTGAGCACCCCTTCGATGCTACCGGCTTCTACTGGTTCGCCGCCTTCAACGCCTTCCTCTACGGGCTGCTGGTTGTTGTGATTGTCGTAAGGCACGTCATCGAAAACAGGATTCCGTTGCGCGCCAATGCGGCGAAAGTCGCCTTTCAGGGGTCGCTTGCCGTGCTGGCGCTGATCGTGCCCGCCGCGGGCTTCTACGATCGCGGCATGGAAGGCGTCTACGGACTGCAGCAGGGCGCCGGTGGCCTGCGCATCGTGCGCATCGCCTATGTGGTTTCCGGCGCTGGCCAGGGCAACATCGGTGGCCGCAATTTCTACTTCGATCCAGGTTGGGAAACGCGGCGCTGAATGCTGGACGCGTCCGCGTAGCGGGCCGGCACTCTGGACGGCTGCAGGCACGAGCCCAAAAGGTCAAACTTTAATTATATCCGATCGATTGCCGAAAGGCCGCGTTCATCGTGTCGTTTGCATGATCTTTAATAAGTTTCCCCTAATATACAATCCATGATGTGAGCGGCGATAAGCTGCTCGCGTGGCGCGGAAGCCAAAAAAGCAAATAGATCTCCGCGCTGCAACGAATTATATTCGTGGTAGGGGACAATGATGAACAAAGTTATGGAAAGAATGGCAAGGATCGGCACGAAATATGCTTGTGCATTCGCCGCCGTTGCATTGATCTCGATACTCTCAGGTTGCCAGAGCAAGGACGCGACCAAGACCAGTTCGATCGGCACAAAGTCCGTGGTGCATACGCACGGCAAGAAGGTGCACGACGTCAAGAAGAAGCGGCTGCATCTGTTCAACCGCAAGTCGCTCACACAGACGACCATGGTGACGCGTACGAGGGAGGAGGCCTATGCGGCCTTCGTGCGGCCGCAGCGGGTCGGAAGGCCGGCGCCGGTGAAGGTCTCCTACCGTCTGGGCAATGGCGGCCCGTTCCTGGGTCGTTCGCCTTGGATTTGTGGCCCGAGCGGTTTCGGCCAGCGCGCCAGCTGCCGTTCGCGCTACTAGACCATCGGACCTAAAAGTGGCGGCGCGATTTGAATGAAGGATCCGCCGCTCTTGTCTTCGCCAGGGGGCGCGAGTCGAGGGCGAGAGGTTGGCGCAGACGTTGCGCCTTGCCTCTTGCCCTCAGGCCGCCATTCCTGGGATCAATGAACCCTGCCAGTCCGCCGTCGGCCTTAAACCAAAATCCCTCCCAGCAAGCTATCGATGAAGCCACTGCCCCGGTCAACGCTGGGGACGGAGAGCCTCGATGGCGTCCCGATCATCTCATGATGGCCGGCTCGGGCGGAGCCAGCCGTCATTGTCACTGCGCGCCGGCTGTGGCCGCGCGACATAGGCCGATGCTCCATTCGCTTCGTGATAGACCCGTGCCAGCATTTCAGCCAGCACGCCCGACGTCACCATCTGCACCCCGGCGATGAGCAGGAAGAAGCCGGTGAACAGCATCGGTCGCGTTCCAATGTCTTCGGCAAAAAGCAGCTTCAGGCAAAGCAGGTAGGCAAGGATCAGCGAACCCAGCGCGCCAAGCACGATGCCGATGCCGCCGAAGAAGTGCCCGGGCCGTGTGCGATAGCGCATGAAGAAGTACATGAAGACCAGATCGAGCACGACCCTGAAGGTGCGCGAAATGCCGTATTTGGATTGGCCATGGATGCGGGCGTGATGCGTCACCACTTCCTGCGCGATGCGTCTGGGGGTCGTCACCGTGGCCAGCCATGCCGGGATGAAGCGGTGCATCTCGCCATAGAGCTTGACGCTGCGGATGACGTTGCCGCGATAGACCTTGAGGCTGCAGCCATAGTCCTTGAGGCGCACCCCGGTGACGCGCGCGATCAGCGCGTTGGCGATCCGCGAGGGCAGCCTGCGCATGAAAAAACCTTCCTGGCGATCCTTGCGCCAGCCCACCACCAGGTCGAGATCCTCGCTCAACAGGCGGTAGACCATACGCGGAATGTCGTAGGGATCATTTTGCAGGTCGCCGTCGATCGTGGCGATGACGTCGCCGCGCGCCGCGTCGATGCCGGCCTGCATCGCGGCGGTTTGCTTGTAGTTGCGCACCAACTCGACCGCATGCACATGCGGGCCGTAATGCGCCGCCAGGCGCCTGATCTCGCTCACCGTCGCGTCGGTGCTGCCGTCATCGACCAGCACGACCTCCCACGGCTGGCCGTAGCGTTCCATCGCCTGGTGAATCCGCACCAGCAGCGGTTCGACGTTTTCGGCCTCGTTGTACATGGGCACGACGATGGACAGTGTATGGTCCGGCAACACCGCGCCGTCAGGCAGTCCCGAAGCAGGGATGGGCAATACGCTCATAGGGATGGCTTCCTTGCAGGGCCGACGGCCGGGTTCCCCGGCAGTGTCGATTTCGAGGGAAACAGCCAGGCGATCGCACCCGTGGCGATTGCCGAGCAGAAGATGAACAGATGCAATGCCAGCGCTGCCTGAAGGCCGCTCTTCATGGCGATGCCGGAGGTGAGCAGCGCCGCCGCTGCACCCGCTTCGTAGGTGCCGAAGCCGGCGACGCCTTGCACCGGTAGTATGGCGGCGCCTTCGGCCCCGACGACGCCTGGAAAGGCGGTCGAAAAGGATGTCCCCAGTAGCATTGCCAGCAACCATCCCTGTACGGTGAGCTTCAGCGACCAATTGGCGATCGTCCACCACCAGCCATAGCGCGATCGGCCGGTCGCCTCGGTGAAGACATCGCGCACCCTGCCGAGTTTTGCCACGATCTTGCCGCGGCCTGCCCAGTCATGCGGCGCACGCGCCCAGCGCGGCAGACACCAGGCGGCAGCGATTACCGCGGCCACGCCCGCGATTCTTATCGCCGGATGCAGGCCCGGCCACACAGCCAGGGCCAGCACGCCGACGACGAAGGCGTCCTGCAGCCTGAACCACAGCAGCGAGGCGCTGGCACGCATGATCGGTATGCCGAAGACCTGGCGCAGGAGCAGGGGAAATGCCGTCTCGCCGCCGCGGAAGGGCACGACGTTGATCATCGCATTGTGGATCAGAATGACGCGCAGGCAGGCGCCGAAACGGCCATGCACCTCCTCGCGGAACTCGTCGCAGACGCGCAGCGCGCGCAGCACGTAGGTGACGAACAGCGCAAGCGCCACGGCCGCGAAAGCGCCGGGCGTGATGCTCGCGAAAGCATCGCCCACCATCTTCCAGCGCGAGTCGCTGGCGACCCACGCTAGTAGGGCCAGGGTCACGATTATTGAGATTGCTCTTTTCAACCAATTCTCCGCCGGTTTCCACCGCCGAGTTCAAATGGCAGCACCGCGTGGCGCCCGAGTATCCCTAGCGCCGTCCGGGATCGGTTCGCCTGGCCCACCGGCTTGCCGAGTTTCGGCAGGAGAACGCGGCCGCCGAACCGTCGGGACGATATCCTGTCCAAGGCCCACAGCCCCAGACTGTCGCGGTTCTATGGACGGCTGATCCTATAGACCAGCAAATCGTCCGAATCCACAAGCTTGGTTGCGGTCTTGTCGAGATAGTCGATGACCCCGTCATGATGCTCGAGGAACAGCCGGTCCTGCTTGTCGGCGGCGTTCTTGGCCGTGCCGAACAGGTCCGCGCCTTGCGCGCGCAATTCCTCGAGCTGCGCGATCGCGGTGGCATCGTCCGCTACGAATTTCGACCATTCGACATCGCCGCCGCCAGGCGGGAACACCCAGCCACGCGCTCTGCTGTAGTAGACGGCGACGGGATCGCCGACCTCGGGGGCAATGGCGACGACGAGGTCGCCCGGCTGCGCTAACCGCGCCAGTTCGTCGCCAAGCAGCTTGCCATTCATGGCGATCGGCGTCTTCATTGTCCTGACAAGGGGAAAAGTCGACCAGACCAGCGTGACGGCCGCGATGCAGATCGCGCGCAGCACGACCGCCGGGGACAGAACGGGTCCCGATGCAAGCGTTGCAAGGAGAAACGCGCCGCGGCCGCAGAACATCGCGAATGGCACATGGAAGATGTGGTAGTTCCAGGGATTGCTGGTGATCTCGCGCGCTGCCGCCAGATAGATGACGATGGCCGCAGCCAGCCAAACATAAGGGATGGCCGAAAGAGTGCGTTGCTTGGGGGCTTCGACGGGTCTGGGCGGCAGCCAGAAGCCGATCGCGATCAGCACCATGAACGGATAGCCGTAGAACCACCAGACCGAGGTATTCCATACGGATTTGAAGTAGAAGCTGTTCCTGAAGAATGTCCAGAAACCGGAATCCCAGATATAGCCGCTGCCCGCGACATGAAACGGCGGATAGCTGCGTCCGAGATAAATGGCCCAGCTGAAATAGGCGCCGATGATGGCCAAGCTCAAAAGCCCCGACAGGAAGACCTTGGCCGCCTGCTTTCGCTTCTTCTCAAGAACCCAGGAAACCATGAGGTAGAAGATGACGGCGCCGGCGGCGAGGCCCGGCGGCTTTGCCAGCACGCCGAGCGAGAAGCTCGCCGTGGCAAGCGGCAGGAGCCAGCCGCTGCCGCCGGCCCAGTATTTCGCGAACAGCCAGACGCCGAGCGTCACCAGGGCCAGCATCGCGGGATCGGGAAGAAACGAGCTGTCGATCATGATCGCCGCCGGCATCAGCGCGTAGGCAAGTGCCGCGGCGTGAGCGTGGGTCTCGTCCCAGCATATGGCCGTTAGCCTGTGCAGCGAAAACACCGTCACCAGACCGAAGAAGGCCGCTACCATGCGGCCGAACCAGTCGTGCCAGCCGAAGAGTTGATAGAGCAGGGCGGTCAGATAGCTGACGATCTGGAACTCGCGGCCCTGATAACTTGGCCCGGGTCCGGTCCAGCTGACCTCCGGAAAGAAGATGTTCCAGCTGCGCTGCTGGAAATTGTCGGCCATCATTGCCGTGCTTACCTCGCGCCAACTGAAGGCATCGACGAGTGGCAAGGTGATGTTGTGGAACCTGAACACGACCGCAATGAACAGGATGCCCAGCAATATCGCCATGTTGGGGCTCAGGGTGCTGCGAGCAGCCATCTCCCGGTCGCTTGACTGCAGGTATTGCTGACCTTCGGCCTGATTCAACTCCGGGTCGTCCGTCATTTGAAACCGCGTCCTCCCTGACGTCTGCGGATGTTGCTTTTGAGCGCGATTGTCGGAGGTGGAGGAATATACGACGCAATTCTTAATTTTGACGATTGCGGCTGCGTGTGTTTCGAATAGTTGTTGTTTATCCGCTTGGCGAAGGTTGACATCACCGTTCTCGCGACTGTTAAATAGTTTCCTAGGCTGTCAGAGCGCTGATAGTGCTTCCTTGGGCCAAACAGGCATGCGCACGCCAATTGTACCGACAGCTCTGACCAGATTGCCGCCGCTTTGCGTCGACCGCCGGCAGCACAGACCCCGTCGGTTCGCAAGTTGCACGCAGCTTATGTTTCTCCTGGCCCTCTGCGGCCAGACGGCGCTTTCGGGAACAGCGCATGCGGCTGCCGCCAAAGACAGCGGACCGGCGCAAGCGGTTGTCGCCACCGTTCCGACTGCCTACGAGCTGTCGCTTCTTTACGCCGATCGCACATGGGTGTGGAAAAACGGAGCAGCCTATTTCGCACAGGGCAATCGACGCCTCGAGGCCTGGACGTCCGGGCCGGACATGGCATCTTTCGCGGCGGGCAGATGGCTGGTCACCAGCAACGGTAAGATGTGCATGGAACTCGCCTGGCGGTCGAAGGGCTACACCGGCAAGCAAAAACGCACCTGCTACAGCCACCGGATTCAGGGCGGGAACATCGAGAAACGCGAGGATCCGGATGGGGAATGGTACAGTTTCAAGCGATCTCCCGAGGATACTTCCGACGAATACCGGAAATTCGAAGTGGGCAACCCGAAGGGCGCGCAGTTCGAAGAGACCCGCAAGCTGGTCGATTCCAAAAATTAGGTACGCAGCCGACCCATCCTGACGAGTTGAACAAAATCACTCAATCCCGCTTTCGAGAGCGGACTGCAATTGCAAGGCACCTGTCAGGGATCTGGCGAATCGCTTATGGTAGGACATCAAGCAGTTCGGCTGGAGCCGTCGGTGCGCCGATCGCTGGTTGATGGCATTCAACTTTATCTGCCAGAACGTCGAGACAATGGGCCTACCATACGGTTTTGATGAAATTTAATAATTAGTGATGTCTAATATTGACGTGTGATGTGCGAGTGGTCACTCATGCGGCGTGAGAGCGGCGAAGCATAGTATGTCGCGATGCGCCCTTGGCTTATACTTGATAGCAAGGGACACATGATGAACAATTCAGCGATGGGTGCAGTCAACCCAAGCAAAAATATCGTATCTATTAAAAATATCGTGGCTATCGTTGCGGCCGCGGCGATGATCTCTGTGGTTGCAGGCTGTCAGAGTATGGATGCGACCGAAACCAATTCGGTCCTCGTCAAGCCTGTGGTCCACGCCATCCGCAGCCAGCCCGTGCAGGCCGGATTTCCCGTGCGCTCGCTCCGGGCCGACCTTCCGATCCAGATGACAAGCACAACAGGAACCGAAAGTGCCTACGCCTTTGCACCACCGCAACGGATCAGAGCCAGCACGCCGGCGCCGGTGAAAATCTCGTTCAATCCTGGCGATGGCGGCACGTTCTCGGGCGGCTCGCCTTATATCTGCAGCCCTAGCGGGTTTGGCCAGCGCGCGAGCTGTCGCCCCCGCTATCTCTGACCCGTCGAGCGGCGACCGACGTTGCCGCCCTGGCTGGCGGCAGTTTCATTGGCCTGGTCTTCAGTCCGAAAAAAGGAGCGGCCGTCCTGACAATCGTGTCGATGTCTGAAAGTTCCGGCACAAAGCCAAGATGTTCGCGTGCGCTTCCCGGATCGGCGTAGAGCTCCGCCGGATCTCCGGGGCGCCGGCTTCTGAACACTGCCGGGACCGGTCTTGACGTCATTCGGCCGACCGCCTTGACGATTTCCTTGATGGAGACGCCCCGCCCGGTGCCGAGATTGACCGCCAGGCTTCGCCCGCCACCCTCGAGATGCATGAGCGCTTTCAGGTGGGCGCGGGCCAGATCGGTGACGTGGATATAATCCCTTACGCAGGTGCCGTCCGACGTGTCGTAGTCGGTGCCGAAAACCTCGATCGCGTCGATGATGCCCGATGCGGCCATGAGCACTCTGGGAACCAGGTGGGTTTCCGGCGAATGCCACTCACCAAGCTCGCCGTCGGGATCGGCGCCACAAGCGTTGAAGTAGCGCAGGATAGCAAATTTCATCCCATACGCGGATGCATAGTCGCCGATGATCTGTTCGCCCATCAGCTTGGAGCGCCCGTAAGGGCTGATCGGATTCTGCGAGGAGGTCTCGCGAACGGGCAATGCTTCCGGCACGCCGTACGTCGCACAGCTGCTGGAGAAGATGATGTTTTCGACCGAACAAGCGCGTGCGGCATCGAGCACCGCGATGGTGCCTGTCACATTGGTTGAATAATATTCGGCCGGCTCGCGAACGGACTCTCCGACATAGGCCAGCGCCGCAAAATGGATCACAGCCGTCGGCCGGTGCGTTTCCATCGCCCGCTTCAATGCATCCCGATCCCGGATATCGCCGACGACAAGCGGACCCCAGGCGACGGACCTCTCGTTGCCGCGGCTCAGATTGTCGAAAACCACCGGGATGTAGCCGGCGGAGGCCAACTGCTTGCAGGTGTGGCTGCCGATGAAGCCGGCTCCACCCGTCACCAGGACTGCCGGCCGGCTCATGAGGCGGCAGCTCCTCTGGAAATGCGGTTTCCGTAGAGCAGGGTGTCAAAATACTCGACGGTACGCGCGAGTCCCTGGCTCAAGTTGATTTTCGGCTCCCAGCCGAGATTGGCCTTGGCAAAAGAGATGTCCGGCTTGCGCTGCCTGGGGTCGTCGACGGGCAGCGGCCGATGCACGATCTTCGATCGGGCGTTGGTGTAATCGACGACCAGCGTCGCCAGTTCCATGATGGTGAATTCGGCAGGGTTGCCGAGATTGACCGGGTGAGTGGGCGCGCTCGGCGCGTTCATCAGCCGGACAAAGCCCTCGATCAGGTCGTCGGCATAGCAGAAGGAGCGCGTCTGCTGGCCGCTGCCATAGACGGTCAGGTCCTCGCCGCGCAGCGCCTGGACGATGAAGTTCGAAACCACGCGCCCATCGTCGGGCTGCATGCGGCGCCCGTAGGTGTTGAAAATGCGGGCGACACGGATATCGAGGCCATAGGTTCTCGAATAATCGAAGAACAGGGTTTCGGCCGAGCGCTTGCCTTCATCATAGCAGGAACGCGGTCCGTGCGTGTTGACGTTGCCGAAGTAGCTCTCGGGCTGTGGATGCACGAAGGGATCGCCATAGACTTCGGACGTAGAGGCCTGGAATATCTTGGCCTTGTTCTGTCGCGCGAGTTCCAGAAGGTTCAGCGATCCAAGCACGCTTGTCTTGAAGGTGTGGATCGGGTCTGCCTGGTAGTGCGGCGGAGAGGCGGGGCAGGCGAGATTGTAGATCTCGTCGCACTGAAGATCCGAAGGCAGTGCATCGACGATGTCATGCTCGATGCAGGTGAAGCTCGGATTACGCAGAAGGGTATTGAGATTGTATCTTTTGCCGGTGTGGAAATTGTCCAGCGCGACAACGTCGTATCCGTCCCGCAAAAGACGTTCGCACAAATGCGATCCTAAAAACCCCGCTCCTCCGGCGACAAGGGCGCGTCGTCGGCTTTGGTTGGCGCCCCTTTGGCTGCCGGATTCCAGTTTCAGAACCTTGACAAGCTTACCCATGCTTTCCTCGCACGCACCGCACACGCTACCGCCGGGGCCGGGACAAAGCATCGCCCGGCCACGTTCCTGAGAACGTGGCAAACCTCCGCGTCTGCGGAATCGCCATCACTGATGTGCGTTAATTGTTCTTTGGCTTTCGCGAAGCTGGTACGACTACACGACCTCCGTGCTGCCGCTCAGCATTCTCTGCGCCCCGAAAACGCGGTCACCCGCTCGGTGTCACCATCGCCGATTGCTCGCCCAAATTGCACATCCCAACATATCGAAAATATACCTGTGGAAATTATAGTCAACTAAATTAGTGATTTCTTAACCAAGTGCGCTCGCGGATGGTTAACATGAGGGGGCGACGGTCTCTCGGGCTGAAACACGGCGCATACGGAAAATCCTCTTTACTAATCAGCATATTGGCTCGATCGACGACAATGTATGACCGGACGCGGAAGCTGTCCCTTGAGGTAGGATCGAAACTTGACAGCAAGGACGGCCGAGAATGAGCCGACAGCGATGTCAGCGCAGCGCGCGAAATACTCGGCTTAATTTTTGAGCGCATAGGTAGAACCTTGAATTGTTGCGCGGCCAGGCCGCCAATCTGGTTGCGCTCGCACCCGCACGGCCCACCTCCAGGTGGCTGCCCGCAACTGGCCATCGCCTTTTGGCCGTCGGGGCGCTATGGCAAGGTCACGATACGCCATGGTGATCTGAATGCGCTTTCTGTTTGTCCTGATCCTGCTCGTCGGCGCCGGCATCGGTGTCGTCTATCCCTGGGCGATGAGCAACTTCTCCGGCCATGAGATCGGCACCTGGCGGGTCTATGAGCAGGGCCGCTTCAAGCGGCTGACGGTGCCGCTCTCCGGCCGCGACGCGCCTGTGCGGGTGCTGGTCGACCTGACCGCAAGAGCCGAGCGCATCGTTTCGCAGCAGCGCACCGTGCTGACGCTGACCGCTGCAAGCAATGGCCGCACGGTGCTCGCCTCGACGCTGCAGTTCAACCATTCCGACAATCCTCGCCAGGCTAGCCCGCAACTGACCGACAAGATCTTTCGCGACGAGGCCGGCGTGATCGCGACCGTCAGCCCGGGCCCCTATACCTTCACCGTCGGACCGGGTGATGCCGACGACATACCGATGCGGGCGGTCGATCTCATCCTGCGCTCCGGCGCCGGCGAGATCGACAGCCGTGCACGGCCGGTCGGCTTCGCGCTGATGGCGATCGGCCTGATCGGATTCTTGCTGACTTTGCGCACTCGTGGCGGCCGGCCGGAAAATCCGAACTCGCAGCCGCCACCGCCGCGTTGGGGCAGGGGCTGATGCATGTCGCCCAAAAGTGTGCAGCGGTTTTGGGACAACGACATGCATAACGGCACAAAAACCATGAACTACCGCCACGCCTATCATGCCGGGAATTTCGCTGACGTCGTCAAGCATGTCGTGCTGACGCGCTTGCTCGAGTATCTGAAGCAGAAGGATAAGGCGTTTCGGGTCGTCGACACTCATGCCGGCATTGGCCGCTACGACCTGTCGTCCGCCGAGGCGCAGAAGACGGGTGAATGGCAAGGCGGCATCGGCAGGCTGATCGATGCCCCGTTCGCCGCTCCGGTGGCGGCGCTGCTCGAGCCTTATCTGGAGACAATACGGTCGCTCAATCCCGAGGGTGGCATCCAGAAGTACCCGGGCTCGCCGCTGATTGCACGCCATCTCATGCGCAAGCAGGATCGGCTGACGGCGATCGAGCTACACCCCAAGGACGCCGCGAGGCTGAGGACGTTCTTTGCCGGCGATTTCCAGGCCCGGATCATCGAGCTCGATGGCTGGCTGGCGCTCGGCGCGCATCTGCCGCCGAAGGAAAAGCGCGGCCTTGTCCTCATCGATCCGCCATTCGAGGAAGCGGGTGAGTTCGAACGCCTCGTCGACGGGCTGATAAGGGCGCACAAGCGGTGGCCCGGCGGCATCTACGCGCTCTGGTATCCGATCAAGGACCGGAAGGCGATCATCGCCTTCCGCAAGGCGCTGAAGCAATCCGGCATTCCGAAGCTGCTCGACATCGAGTTCGAGATCAGGCCGGCCTCTTCGGAACCCAGCCTCGACGGCAGCGGTCTGCTGGTGGTCAACCCGCCGTTCACGCTGGAGGGCGAGCTGCGGACGCTGCTGCCGGCCCTGCACAGGCTGCTTGCGGTGGGGCGACCGGCGCACTGGTCGCTGGAATGGCTGGCCGGCGAGCAGGCTTGAGGCGGGCTCATCGACGACCCAGGGACCGTGCTCCTTTGGGTCTGGATATGAACGTGCCAGAGCCATTCCGGTGCGTGCAAATTCGGCTTTGGTCAAAAAGCGGTTTCAAACTGGGAAACCATTGTCAACGCAACCGCTTGACCGCCGCCGAGCGAATCCGCACAGTGCGCGCAATCGACCTTGAGAGGCTGCCATGACTCGCTTCGCCAAATCCGCCCTTGCCGCCCTGATTTCGCTCTGCACCCCGCTTGCCGCGCCTCTCGGTATCACCCAGAGCGTGCAGGCCGCCGATCTTACGGTCTATTCCGACGAAGACAGCGGGGTCTGCGGTCAGCCCTGGGTACTGAACAAGATCACCAGCCGCTTTTCCTATCAGGTGCATCACGTGCCGCATCTGCCTGACGTGCAGATCACCGATTTCCGGCGCATCCACCAGCATCGCTATCTGGCGGCCAACGATACCTGGCCGATCGGTCGCCGTTATTGCGGCGCCACCGTCAGCCTGTCCGACGGCCGCGATCGCACCATCTGGTACCTGATCGAGGAAGGCCAGGGCTTTGCCTCGATCGGCGACAATGTCGAATTCTGCGTCTCGGGCTTCGACCGCTGGATGGTCTACAACGGCCGCTGCCGCATTCTGCGCTAGACCCGGTTTCCCCTTCCAATCTCTTTCGCGCCTGTGGCCTGATCGGCCGCAGGCGTTTTTTCGTGCCGTTGACAGCAGGTTCGATCCGTCGCATACAGGCGAGACAGACCTGTCTCACTACTAGGTAATCTCCATGACGCCATCGTCCGCTTCCGGCAAGCGCCAACACGTCGTTGACACGGCCTACGTGCTGTTCAAGCGCGCCGGCTTCCATGCCACCGGTATCGACCGGATCATCGCCGAAGCCGATGTGGCCAAGATGACGATGTATCGCCACTTTCCCAGCAAGGACGAACTGATCGTCGAGGTGCTCGACTATCGCGCTATGCGTTTCGACCGCCAACTCGACCGGCTCGCCCAGGAGGACGTTCCGCCGGAGCAGAAAATCGGAAAAATCTTCGACTGGCATGCACGCTGGTTCCGCAGCCCGGATTTCCATGGCTGTCTGTTCGCACATGCGCTGGCCGAGTTCGGCGATCCCGGGCATCCGATTTTCGAGGCCGTTGTCAGGCAGAAGAACGGCCTCAAGCGGCGCATGCAGTCTATCCTCGAAGAGATGATGCCGCACGGCCGCGCCGAGAGCGTGGCGGCGACGCTGCTTATGCTGATCGAAGGTGCGACCTTGCTGGCGCAGATGGGGCAGGCCGAAGCCGCCATTCGCGACGCCCGCAAGGCGGCCAAGGGCATCGTCGCCGCCTCGCGCCGGCCGCAATGAGCCCGCTGGTCATCGGGCTCGCATTGTTTGCGGCGATCCTGCACGCAAGCTGGAACGCGTTCCTGCGCACGGGGGCCGACAGGTTGTGGACCGTCACCGTCATGAGCTTTTCAAGCACCGCGCTCGCCATCCCCTTTGCCTTCTTCCACGACCTTCCGGCCGCGCCGGCCTGGTCCTATATCGTGCTCTCGGCCTGCCTGCAGGTTGGCTACACCTTGTTTCTCGTGGCCGCCTACAGATATGGCGAAATGGGGCAGGTCTATCCGATCGTTCGCGGCAGCGTGCCGCTGCTTGTCACGCTCGGCGGGTTCTTCCTGGCCAACCAGCAGCTCACTCTGCCGCAGACCGTCGGCGTCGCGCTGGTCGCGGGCGGCATCATGGGTCTTTCTCTTGGAAGGGGCAGGGCCGCCACGACATCGATATTCTATGCATTGGCAACGGGAGCGATCATCGCCGCCTATGCGACTGTCGATGCGCTCGGCGTTCGGGCGGCGGGAAATGCCGGCGCTTACACCGCATGGGTCCTGCTGATCTACGGCGCGTTGCTGCCGGCGGCCTTCGTCGCCTGCCGTGGCCGGCTCATTGTCGACCCGCGCGCGCCTGAAACCTGGAAGGCGCTCGGCGGAGGTCTGTTTGCACTTCTGGCCTACGGTGTCGTGGTCGCGGCCTTCGCGCTCGGACCAGCAGGTCCGATCACCGCGATCCGCGAAACCAGCGTCGTCTTCGCGGCCTTCATCGGACGCCTGTTCCTCGGCGAGATGCTGACGCCGCGGCGGGTCGGCGCCTGCGCTATCGTCGCGCTCGGCGCCATCTGCCTCGGCTATCAGCCGTGACGGAAATGCGGATCGCGAAGATTCTGGACGGCAGCCCGTCTCAGGACGGCGAGGGCTGCTGACGATTTTTGCCACCGGCATCGCGCTCAATCTTGGCAATCCGAAAATGCCGTTGTTCTACGTCGCGCTGTTGCCTAGCGGCGTCGGCGCATCGCTCAATGCTGCTCATCTTGGTGTGCTGATGATGGTGATCCTGGCCGTTGAAGCGGTGGTGATCGGCGTTCATGTCATCCTCGCCGGCCGCGCCCGCAGCCTGTTGCGCACGCCAGGGATCGTACGCCGGGTGACCGCGCGGCGGGCGGTGTGATGATCGGCGCCGGCGTTGCCGTTGTTGCCGCGCGCTGACCGGATTGCCCAGTCGCCACGCTATTTCCTGCGCGGCATCGCCTGATCGATGATCTTGCGCAGGAATGCGGCGTGGCCGCGGAACGCGCGCCGTCCGCTGGTCGTCGCCCTGACGCGCGTCTGCGGCCGGCGGCCGACGAACAGCTTTTCGATGTCGACATAACCGGCCCTGGCCAGCGTATCGAGATGCGCGCCGAGATTCCCGTCGGTGACGTCCACGATGGCCTTCAGCCCGGTGAAGTCCAGCGTTTGGCGCCTTTCCAGCATGTTCAGCGCGGCCATGATCCTGAGCCGAGTGCTCTGGTGGATGATTTCGTCGGCACTCATCGATCGGCTCCGGTGCAGCCAAGCCGGAGGCCACCGACAACCATGCCGCCGCCGCGGCGGACCGTCTTGGCAATCTCGAACGGCGACAGCGCCATTTGCCCCTGTGCGATGGACATCGAAGTACTCCGGCATGCCCTGCAGAATACTCTGCCACATAGAGTAGTCTGTCAATTCACGGGCAATCGGGTCTGCGATCGCGCTTGACAAGGTGATGCATTGGCCGGCTGTCGCATTGCAGTATAGATCGTCCGCCTGCATGAGATGATCGCACCGCTGAGGCTGTGGTCATGATATTGGCGAACGAAGATCGACACGCAAAGCTGTTTGCTGATCTTCGGAGCTTCACGAGAAGAGCGCTCCCGCGGAGTGTGGAGAATGTCGGCGACACATACTAGCCGATGGTCGAAGATCAGCAGTGAATTTCTGCGACGATCAGCACGATCATGTGCCGATCGTAACCGAAAGTTAAGTTGCGAAAATCAGTCTATTGCTTCGCTGGCTAGCAAGCCGCGAGTCAGATATGCATGAGCGCGCCGGGTCATTACGGCCGTCGGCACAACGGAAGGGGCATCGCATGGCTAAGCAGTCATCCAAAGCGCCGGCGTCGAAGGCACCGGCAAAGAAAGCACCCGCAAAAGCAGCGACGGCGAAGGTCGCAGCTGCAGTGAAGAAAGCAGCACCCGCTGCCAAGCCGAAGGCCGCGGCGGCCAAGGTAAAAGCAGCACCGGCCAAGAAGCCGGCAGCGAAAGCTGCTGCGAAACCGGCAGTGAAGAAAGCAGCACCCGCCAAGGCAGCGGCAAAGCCGGCGGCGAAGGCGGCACCAGCCAAGAAGCCTGCAGCGAAGGCTGCGGCGAAACCCGCAGCGAAGAAGGCAGCACCTGCAAAAAAACCGGCTGCCAAGGCTGCACCTGCCAAGGCTGCACCTGCCAAGAAGCCGGCTGCGAAGGCTGCACCGGCAAAGAAGGCTGCGGCAGCGAAATCTTCAGCACCGGTGAAGAAAGCGCCACCTGCGGCCAAGCCGAAGGCCGCGCCAGCGAAGGCCGGCAAGAAGTAGTCGCGTCTTCCCTCGCCGGGGGCGGTGCCGAAACAGTCAAGGGCGGGTGCCTGACAGGCGCCCCGTTCGTTGTTTGGCAGTCGGAAGGCGAGAACAGAGGCGGACGGAGGATATCTTTTCGCAACTCCCAGGACTTCGCCATAGGGCGGAGTCCGGTGGGGCTTTTTGTGCCATTCATGCGCTTGATGAAATATCGGCGCGAGGCTCTTCGGTCTTGGCTGTCGGCTGAGTGATCCCTGCGATTCTGGCAACTCGGCGACTATGTGATCAAGCACCGTCTTCATGGAGCGCTCGCCAAACGGCCCCGGCCGATGAGTCCGCTCGCTGGCGGCCGGGTTTTCCGCTTCTGGCCATTGCTCGATCGCGCTTGATCGGTCAACACTGCCGGCCTGCAAAACAGGAAACCGATCATGCCCAGACTGCTCTATGCGTCCTCCTCTCCCTACAGTTCCAAAGTGCGCATGGCAGCCGCCTATGCCGGCATCGACATCGAAACGGTGGCGGTCAAAACCGAGGACAAACCGGCCGAACTGGTCGACGCCAACCCGCTCGGCAAGATCCCGGTTCTGGTGCTCGATGACGGTCGCTCCATCCATGACAGTCGCGCCATCACCCAGCATCTCAATCGCTTGTCGAAGAACGCGCTTTTTCCACGCAATCCCGACAAGCGGCTTGAGGCGGAAGTGCTGGAGGCATTGGCCGACGGCATTTGCGACTGCGCGCTGTCGATGGTTTATGAACGGCGCACGCGGCCTGAGGAGATGGTCTATCAGCCTTGGCTCGATCGCCAATGGGCGAAGATCACGGCGGCACTCGACCTGCTCAATGCCAACCCGCCGAAGCTGCCGAAGAAGATCACCGTCGGCCAGATGGCGCTGCGCGCCTGCCTTGGCTATCTCTCGCTGCGTTTTGCCGGAAAATGGGAAAAGGGTCGCGCCCGGCTGACGCGGTGGGCAGCACGCTTCGACGAAAAGTTTCCAGAACTGAAGCCCTGCATTCCCGGTTGACCGCCGATTACCCCGGAATTGATTTCCGGGTTATCGGTCGATCACCACCCGGGAAAATCACTCAGACACAAAAAAAGCCGGGCGCGAGGCCCGGCTTTTTCGTGTCGTGGCTTGAACGACTTAGAACTTCATACCGACGCCGAAGGTGACCCGGTTGTCGGTGGCCTTGACCTTGCCGATGCCGTCGAAGCTCTTGCTGCCGAAGTCGGTGTAACGATACTCGACGCGGCCGAAGACATTGTCGGTCAGCTTGATGTCGGTGCCGAGACCGGCGGTCCAGCCGAGCATCGTGGCGCGGTCCGAACCATACAGGTCGTCTTCGACCTTCAGGCTCCTTCCGGCGAGACCGCCGGTGCCATAGAGCAGGATTTCCGGGGTGACGGCGTAGCCAAGACGGGCACGCAACGAACCTTCGAACCCGGCCTTGGAGTCGATGCCGTTGTCGTCGCCCTTGACGCCGTTGTAGCCGAGTTCGGCTTCAGCGCCGTAGACGAAGTTCTCCTGCTGCCACTGGTAGCCGCCGAAGACACTGCCGACGAAACCCTTGGTGCCGACGTCAACATTGTCAACACCCAGATCCTTTTCCTTGGTATGGCCGCTGAAGCCATAGCCGACGTTGAGACCGGCGTAGGGGCCGGCCCACGAAGCGACCGGAAGTTCAGCGATCGGCGCAGGTGCCGGCGGCTCTTCCGAAACCACGTCCGCGGCATAGGCGGTTCCGCTGAGGGCGAAGAGCCCGAGCGCAACAGCCAGCGGCCGTGCGAATTTGAGATTGGCTTGCATTGTTCTTTACTCCTTAAGCCACAGGACACAGGCTTGTTTCTCACGATCGCCATCTACCCGTCCGGGGGGTGAAACGGATCTGGCGTTCGTCGGTTCCAAATGTCGTGTCAAAATGCGGCTGAAGCGAACCTGAACTTGGGTCATTCCCCGGCACGAATGAGGCAGAACCTTGACGTTGCATCTTCGCAACAGCGAAATGGCAGGAACCATCCCATGCTGCGCTGTACACCGCTTGGTGCAAGGACTCCAGCACCCTATATTGCGGTCGTGCGCGCCCGAGTCCAGGGCGGGCCGGGATGTCCAAACGGCCGTTTCGCCACAATGCTGCCCAAGGTGCGAACACCATTTAACGCATGCCGGGCCATATTTCGCCGGCACCGCTTTTTCGGGCCGAAATTGAGGATTGACACCATATGAGCAAAGCCACTGTCACGGCGCTGGTGACGGGCGGGGCCAGGCGGATCGGCAGGGCGATCGTCGAGGATCTCGCCGCGCACGGTTTTGCCGTCGCCATCCATTGCAACCGCTCGCGCATCGAGGCCGATGCGTTGGCTGCCAAAATCATCGCCGGAGGTGGCCGCGCCGCCGTGGTCGCCGCCGACCTGACCGATATGGACGCCGTCGACGATCTCGTCGGCCAGGCGCAAGCAGCGCTCGGACCGATCCCGCTGCTGGTCAACAATGCGTCGCTGTTCGAGGACGATTCGGTTCGGGATTTCGACTGGCGGGCCTGGGACCGGCACTTTGCCGTCCATGTGAAAGCGCCCGCGCTGCTGGCGCAGAATTTCGCCCGGGCGTTGCCGGCAGGGCAGGAGGGCCTGATCGTCAACATGATCGACCAGCGCGTCTGGCGTCCGACGCCGCGCTACTTCTCCTATGCGCTGTCCAAGTCGACGCTGTGGACGGCCACCCAGATGATGGCGCAAGCGCTCGGCCCCAGCATCCGCGTCAATGCCATCGGCCCGGGGCCGACACTGAAGAACGCGCGTCAGGACGACAGCGATTTTGCCGCACAGGTGGATGGCTTGGTCCTCAAGCGCGGCCCGGAATTGCCGGAATTCGGCGCCACAATCCGCTATCTCTGGGAAGCGCGCTCGGTCACCGGCCAGATGATCGCGCTTGATGGCGGCCAGCATCTTGCATGGCAGACGCCCGATGTGACAGGCATGACGGAATGAGTCCTGTAGACCACAAAAGCACGCCGCGCGGCGGCGCCGACGATCTGCCCCCCGATATCGACCTCGAGGACGAGGCGGTCGAGGAGATCGTTGAAACCGTCGGTCCCGATGTCGCCTTCACCGCCATCGACTGGACACCGCATGCCGGCGACGCGGAAGGCATGATCGGCGCCGAGGTGATCCAGACGCTGGTCAAGCGGCTTCCCAATGCGCCCGGCGTCTACCGCATGATGAACGCTGCCGGCGATGTGCTCTATGTCGGCAAGGCGCGCAGCCTGAAGAAGCGCGTCACCAACTACGCGCAAGGCCGCTTCCACACCACCCGCATCGGCCGCATGGTGCGTGAGACGTCGACGATGGAGTTCGTCGTCACCCGCACCGAGATCGAAGCGCTGCTGCTCGAAGCCAACCTTATCAAGCGCTTGCGGCCGCGATTCAACGTCCTGATGCGCGATGACAAGTCGTTTCCCTACATTCTCTTGACCGGCGACCATGTCTCGCCCGGCATCTACAAGCATCGCGGCGCGCGGTCGCGCAAAGGCGATTATTTTGGGCCCTTTGCCTCGGCCGGTGCCGTTGGCCGTACCATCAACTCCCTGCAGCGCGCCTTCCTGCTCAGGAGTTGCACCAACTCGTTCTACGAGAACCGCACGCGGCCATGCCTGCTTTATCAGATCAAGCGCTGCGCTGGTCCCTGCACCGGCGAGGTCTCGCATCAGGACTATGCCGAACTGGTCGGCGAAGCGAAGGACTTCTTGTCCGGCCGCAGCCAGAAGGTGAAGACGGAAATCTCGGCCGCCATGCAGCAGGCGTCGGAAGCTCTCGATTTCGAGCGCGCCGCGATCTATCGCGACCGGTTGGCGGCCCTGTCGCATGTGCAGAGCCACCAGGGCATCAATCCAGCGACCGTCGACGAAGCCGACGTCTTCGCCATCCATCAGGAAGGCGGCCAGGTCTGCATCCAGGTGTTCTTCTTCCGCACCGGCCAGAACTGGGGCAACCGCGCCTATTTCCCCAAGGCCGATCCGGCGTTGGAAGCAGCCGAGGTGTTGGGTTCGTTCCTGGCGCAGTTCTATGACGACAAGCCGACGCCGCGGAACATTCTTCTGTCGCATGGCGTCGAGGATCAGGAACTGCTGGCCGAGGCGCTCTCCACCCGAGCTGGCCGCAAGGTCGCGATCTCCGTGCCGCAGCGCGGCGAGAAGAAGGACCTGACCGACAACGCTTTGCAGAATGCCCGCGAAGCGCTCGGACGCCGGCTGGCTGAAACCTCCACCCAGGGACGCCTGCTTGCGGGTTTCGCCGAGACATTCGGCCTGGCCAAGCCGCCGGTGCGCATCGAGGTCTACGACAACTCACACATCATGGGCACCAACGCGGTCGGCGCCATGGTCGTCGCCGGACCGGAAGGGTTCGTGAAGAACCAGTACCGGAAATTCAACATCCGCTCGACCGAGATCACACCTGGCGACGATTTCGGCATGATGCGCGAGGTGATGGAGCGACGTTTTTCGCGGCTGCTGAAGGAGCATGGCGATGTCCCGGCTGGGGATGCAGCTGATGGTTCGGCGGACGATATGGACGACGATATCTCCGGCAGCTTCCCGGCCTGGCCCGATGTCATCCTGATCGACGGTGGCCAGGGCCAGATGACCGCGGTGCGCAAGATCCTCGCCGATCTCGGCATCGAGGACCGGGTGGTGGCCATCGGTATCGCCAAGGGCCAGGACCGCGACGCCGGCCGTGAGCGTTTCTTCGTCAAAGGCAGGGACTCGTTTTCGCTGCCGGTTCGCGATCCCGTGCTCTATTTCGTCCAGCGCCTGCGCGACGAGGTCCACCGTTTCGCCATCGGTTCGCATCGGGCTCGCCGCAAGAAGGAGATGGTCAAGAGCCCGCTCGACGAGATCAGCGGCATCGGTCCCGGCCGCAAGCGGGCATTGCTGTTGGCATTCGGCACCGCCAAGGCGGTCAGCCGCGCGGCCATCGAGGATCTGCGGAAAGTCGACGGAATTTCCGAACAGGTGGCGAAACTGGTCTACAATCATTTCCACGAGAGTTGAAAAATCCGGCACTTTCATCCGGCCTGTCGAATCTGGCCTGTTGACCCCCTACATTCGCATCTGATTTGAGTAGGCAGGCAGAAAGAGTTTCTCAGACATGGCCAAGCGCGCGTTCAACCTGCCCAATATGCTCACCTACGCCCGCATCGTTGCGGTGCCGCTGGTGGTGCTGTGCTTTTTTCTCGAAGGACATCTGAAGTCGAGCGACTTTGCCCGCTGGTCGGCGCTGATCATCTTCCTGCTCGCCTCGATCACCGATTATCTGGACGGCTATCTGGCACGCGCCTGGCAGCAGACCTCCAACATCGGCAAGATGCTCGACCCGATCGCCGACAAGCTGCTGGTCGCCACATGCCTGCTGCTGCTGGCCGCCGATACCGATCGCCATGCGGGCATTGCCGGCTGGTCGTTGTGGGCGGCGATCATTATCCTGTGCCGTGAAATCCTGGTTTCGGGCCTGCGCGAGTATCTGGCGGCGCTGAAAGTCTCGGTGCCGGTGACGCAGTTGGCAAAATGGAAGACCGCCATCCAGATGGTCGCCATAGCGTTCCTCTTGGCCGGACCGGCCGGCGACAAGATCTTTCCGCTGACCACGCAGACCGGGCTGGTGCTGCTGTGGATCGCGGCGCTGGTGACACTCTATACGGGCTACGACTATTTCCGCGCCGGCCTCAAGCACATCATGGACGAGTGAGATGACGACACGGCTCATCTATTTTGCCTGGGTGCGCGAACGCATCGGCATGGCTGAGGAGGATGTCGACCTGCCTGCGGGCATCGAGACGGTGACCGATCTCCTGCGCTGGCTGAAATCGCGCGGCGATGGCTACGAGCACGCTCTGCAATATCCCGACGTGATCCGCGTCGCCATCAACCAGGAACATGTCGAGCACCGCGAGAAGATCGCGGGCGCCCGCGAAATCGCGCTGTTCCCGCCGATGACCGGGGGCTGACATGAGCGGCGCGGTCTTGCCTGTCGTGCGCATTCAGCGCCAGGATTTTGACGTCGCCGCCGAGATCGCCAGACTGACGCAAGGCCGCGCCGATATCGGCGCCGTGGTGACCTTCTCCGGCCTTTGCCGCGACGAGCAGGGCGCGCTCTCAGCGCTCGAGCTCGAACACTACCCCGGCATGGCCGAAGCGGAAATCGCCCGCATCGCTGTTGAAGCGGTCGAGCGTTGGCCATTGCAGGGGCTCACCGCCATCCACCGCCACGGGAAGATCGCGCCCGGCGAGAACATCGTGCTGGTGGTGGCAGCCTCGGCGCATCGCCATGCGGCGTTCGAGGCGGCGAATTTTCTGATGGACTATCTCAAATCGCGCGCGCCTTTCTGGAAGAAGGAGCATCGGGCTGACGGCTCGGAGGGTGGCTGGGTCGAGGCCAAGGAAGCCGATGCAAACGCCGCGCAACGCTGGTATCAGTCCGAATAAGATCCGCCGCAGCCATGCATTGACCGCAATCCTTTGGCCAATTGGCGGGATTGGTCAGCCTCGGCATTGGCAGCCCGGGGCATTGGCAGCCCGGGGTGAGGGAGATGGTCATGCTGGACAGGATCGCGGAGTTCTTGATCTTCGGTTTCGTGCCTCTGGTCGTCGGCATATTGGCCGTTCCGGAGCAGTCTGTTGCCGCCGAAAGGGCCGTGAGAGGCGAGGTGATCTATCGCGAGCGCATTGCCTTGCCGCCCAGTGCCGTGCTCTCCGTCCAGCTGGCGGACGTGTCGCTGGCCGACGCGCCGGCCACCATCATCGGTGAGCAGCAAGTAAAGCCGGCAGGCCAGGTGCCGATCAGCTTCGAGATCAAATTCGACCCTTCGGTCATCCGGTCGCAGATGACTTACGCGTTGCAAGCCCGCATCACCGTCGACGACAAGCTGCTGTTCATCTCCGATATGCGCCACCAGGTCGATCCGTTGGCCGACTTGCCGCAGACCATCATGCTGAAGATGGTCACCCCGAGTGCCGAGCCGACGGCTTCCGTCTTCGACCAGCTCTGGCTGGTCGACTATATCGACGGCATCGGCGCTATTGCTGCCCCGCAAGCGACGTTCAGGGTCAGCGGGGCCGGCAAGGCGGGCGGCAGCGGCCCCTGCAACACCTACTTCGCCACCGCCAAACTCGATGGGCAAACGATCGCGATCAGAGACATCGGCTCGACCTACAAGGCCTGTGCGCCCGAGGTGATGGCCGAGGAAAAGGCGCTGTTCGATGCGTTGGCCAAGGCGGCGTCATACCGTGTCGATGCCGGAAAGCTCATCATTGTCGACAAGGATGGCCGCGAGATCCTGCGCTTCAGCGCGGCGAGCTGACCCCGACGAAAAAGGCCGGCGAAACGCCGGCCTTTTCAAGTAATCCAAGGTCTGGATTATCGGCTCAGCCGACGATCTCGGTGTCCGAGAACCAGTACTTGATCTCTTCTGCCGCGGTCTCCGGCGCGTCGGAGCCGTGCACCGAGTTTTCGCCGATCGACAGCGCGTGAACCTTGCGGATGGTACCTTCGGCGGCGTTGGCCGGGTTGGTGGCGCCCATCACTTCGCGGTTCCTGGCAATGGCGTTCTCGCCTTCCAGCACCTGGACGACGGTCGGTGCCGACGACATGAATTCAACCAGTTCGCCGAAGAAGGGGCGGTCCTTGTGGACGGCATAGAAGCCTTCCGCTTCGCGGCGGCTCATCCAGACCCGGCGCGAGGCGATGACGCGCAGGCCTGCCTCTTCCAGCATCCTGGTGATGGCACCAGTGAGATTGCGCCGGGTTGCGTCCGGCTTGATCATGGAAAATGTGCGTTCGAGCGCCATGGGTCGTCCTTGTCTGAGAATGGAATTGAGAGTGGCGGGCTCTATACAAGCCGCCCGGCCCATTGCCAAGAGGCCCCGATCAGACGGCTACACAGCAACGCGTTGCTTGCTATACTCGCGTGTCGGCGCCGCGCTGAGGTCGGGCCGTATGGAGACACCATGACCATGACAGACGATCGTCAGGAACGCATTCGCAACCGTGCGCACCAGCTCTGGCTGCAAGAGGGCCAGCCGGCTGGACATCATGAGCGCCATTGGCATCAGGCGGCCGCCGATGTCGACCAGGAGGATGCCGCGGGCAAGTCGGCAGCCAAAAAGCCAACCAGGAAGGCAGCTGGCGCCGCGGAGGCAAAGGCCGCCCCCAAGGAGGCAAAGGCTGCCACGAAGGCCGGCAAGCCAAAGAAGGCGGCGGCCAAGTAAGCTTTACGGCGTCAAGCCGCGGCGGCGATCTTTCGTCCCAGCCCGCCATGCAGGTCGAGGCAGCGGGCGAACCACTGCGCCACCACGTCGCCGTCGTCGAGCAGTTGGTAGGGCGAGGCTATGCGCGCCCATTGCAGGGCACCGAAGACGATATAGTCGCTGAACAGCGGCGCCGCGCCGCCGATGAATGGCTGATGGAAGAGCGTCGAGCGCAATGGCTCCAGCGAGGCTCTGAAATTGCCGAGCCCGGCCTCCCTGGCGGCCATCACCTCCTCCAGCCGTTTGCCAAGACGCTGCTCCCGGCTCTGGCGGAAATAGACGGCGTTTTCCGGGTCCTGCATGGCATGGAGGTCCATGATCGCCGCGGTGGTCACGTAGGGATGAATGGTCACTTGCGACCAGCGTTCGATGAAGCGCGCCATCGCCTTGCCGCCTTCACCGCCAAACAGTGTCGGCCGGTCCGGATAGGCCTCATCGAGATAGAGCGCGATATCGAAGGAATCCGCGAGGACCGTCTCGCCGTCGCGGATCACCGGAACGGTTTTCGAAACGCCGCCCTCGACAGCGGGCACCTCGAGAAAGCGCGTCGGTACGGTTGATATGTCGAGCCCCTTGTGGGCAAGCGCCATCACCACCTTCCAGCAATGCGGGCTGAACGGACGTGTGGTGTCGCGTCCGACGAGATCATAGAGCAGAATGGTCATTGGCGGCGGCGTTCCTGCGGGTTAGGTAGGCCCCGCATCGACGTGAGCCGAGGGAAGCCATGAGACAGCATTTCATGATGTTTGCGGCCTATAATCAATGGGCCAACGGTCGCATCTATGATGCCGCCGCCGAACTCGATGATGAGGAATTCAACCGCGATGTCGGCGCCTTCTTCGGCTCGATGATGGGCACGCTCAACCACCTTTTGACGGCCGACCGGATCTGGATGAAGCGCTTCACCGGCGAGGGCGACGCGCCGACGACACTGGATGCCATCCTGCATCGGGGGTTGACCGGCCTGCGGGCGGCGCGTGAAGCCGAGGACAGGAGGATCATCGACTGGGTCGGCGGCCTCAATGACAAGGCGTTGACGGGCCGCTTCACCTACATGACCGTTTCGGACATGCGCACCGTCTCGCAAAGGCTGGCGCCGGCGCTGGATCATGTCTTCAACCACCAGACCCACCATCGCGGCCAGGCGCATACGATCCTGACTATCCTGGGACGGCCAAGCCTGGGGTTGGACCTGATGCTTTTTCAGCGGACCGAGGAGGGCAGAGCTTTCGCCTGATTCGGTGCCGTCCGAAGGTCGAAGAGCTTGCGTCTACTATCGCTGCATTTTGTGCTGCAGCATTGTCTTTGCATCAGAAATTAGCCGGCACACCGGATACTTGTCCGAGATTCAGGCGGCCGTCGAAGCCTCGCCCCTGATTTCGCTGTCCAGTTGGCACTGCGTCAGAGCCGCTTCCGCCATCACCCACTGCTTGAACAACTGGACCTTGCGTGCGGCAAGGCCTCTCAGCGGGGAAACAAAATACCAACCAGCCGTGTTCGGGTGGTGGACGGCGAAAGGAGCCACCAGCCTTTCGGCGCGGATGTCGCTGGCCATATAGGCACGGTTGGCCACCGCAAAGCCCATCCCGGAATTGGCTGCCTCGTAGGACATCATGCACGAGTCGAAATAGATGCTCTTGGTCTCGCTGAGCACGAAGCTGGCGCCGGCGAAACCAAGCCAGGATTGCCAATTCTGGGTGCAGGTGTCGGAATGCAGCAGGGTGAAGTGCTTGAGGTCGTCCGGTGTCACTTTCGACAGCCGCTTATCGCCGAGAACTTCGTGGAACAGCTTGCGGCTGCACACCGGTGTCAGGTCTTCGCGAAACAGCAGATCGGATTGCAGCCCGTGAAAGTGACCGTCGCCATAACGGATTTCGAGATCGAATTCCGAGGCCGTGAACTCATGCGTCGCGTAGGAGGTCGAGACCCGCATTACGATATCGGGATATTGCTGCTGGAACAGCGGCAGGCGCGGAAACAGCCAGCGTGCCGCAAAGGTCGGCAGCACCGATATTTTTAGCACATGCTCCTGCGATTGCCCGGTCGCTTCCATGCTGGCGGCGACGATTCGCTCCAGCGCCTCGCGAACGCGCGAGACATAGGTCTCGCCCTCCGGCGTCAACGACACCGCATTGCCGCCGCGCTGGAAAATCTTGAAACGAAGCTGATCCTCAAGGCTTTTCACGCGCTGGCTGACCGCTGAAGCGGTAATAAACTGTTCTTCGCCGGCACGCGTGAAATTACCGTGCCTCGCAGCACTCTCCACGATTTTAAGCGAATTGAGGTTGACCTGACTGAGCAGACGCACGGTTTCGACCTTAAGCTTGGCTTACACTAGCACCAGCATTCCTAATTTTACAGGGGTGGGTGAATTAATCGACTGTTTACCAAGTGTTGCCCCCATCCTGGAGAAGTACAATGAACGCCCATACCATTCCCGAACTGCGTTATGCGATGAGCCGCGAAGCCATTATCGGCCATGAAACCGCCTGGAAAGTGTCGAGTTTCGGTGTCGCGCAATATTTGCACGGCTATGACCCGGCACTGCTTGCAGCGATCGAGGAGGCTGCCCTGAAGCTCAAGGCCAGCCATGCCGTGCACAAGCACCTCGATCTGACCTTCATCACCGGGGCCGACCGTTTCATCCCCGAGATCAAGGAATTGCTGCATGACAAGCTGCGCCTGGAGCGGCTGTCCGACATGACGGGCACCAAGCTGGAGCCCTATCCGCTGTCGATCGTCGGCTCGACGGTCACCTTCATGAATCCCAACGACGGCGCCGTGGAGTGGCATTGCGATGGCGTTCCGGTGACCGAGCTCATTCCGCTGTCGATCAGCAATCCGCTGGTCGGCGGCCACCTCGAAATCTACTGCGACGACTCCGAAACCGGCCGCGCCATTCTCGAAGCCGGCCGCGAGATCCCACGCAACAGTGTCATGCGCATCGATCACAAGATGAACTACGCGACGCTCGGGCAATTCCTGGGCGTCCTGCATCGCACCGCGCCGATCCGGTTCGGCGAGCGCGTCACGCTGGTGCTCAACCAGCGCTCGGTGGCCAAACCCTATGTCGACGATAACAGAATGTTCTATCTCGCCGCCGACAACGACCACGACCGTGAGTGGGTCAGCGAACTGGCCGAAGATGTCTGGACCAATCAGCTGCCGGCCTATCGTCGGTTCGAGGCGGAGCATCCCGTGCCCGCCGCCGTCGAGGCACCGGTTCCGGGCGGCGCCAGGGAATCATGGTAATGAACCATGGTCCCGAAAAGTCGGTACCGGTTTTCGGACAGGATCATGGTCGAACAGCAAAATAGAATCCCATGCCGATTGTTTCGGCAGGGATCCGGCTCGATATCCGCGTTGGTCTTCGCTGCCGGTGCGGTGGCGTTGTGGTCCACCAATGCCCTGGTCGGCAAATCCCTGCTGGCCAGCCAACCGGTTTCGCAGGTCCAGTTCCTGCAATTTGCAGGCGCAGCACTCGTCTTCGCCGCCATCCGATTGATGAGCCGCGAAAGAGTAGCACCGGTCACCGCCGGGGCGGCGCTCATCTCTCTCGCGGTCGGCTTCATCGGCCTGGTCGGCACCATGGTGCTGCAATACATCGCCTTCGCTTCGATGCCGGTGATCGAGGCCAATCTGGTGGCCTACACCTGGCCGCTGATGGTCGCGGCGGCAGTCATTGCCTTGGAAAATCCGCGGCGTCCGGCACTGTTGGGTCTCGCCGCGGTGGTGGGCTTTATCGGCGTTGCACTGGTGATTTCGGGAGGGCGCAACCAATCCTGGTTCGAGGGCGATCTGGTCGGCTATCTCGCCGCATTCGGGTCCGCGCTATGCATGGCCTTCTATTCGATCATGGTGGGACGGGTGGCCACTCCAGCGGATCGCCTGTTGCTGCCATCGTCTTTGATTGGCGTCGCTTTGATGTTTCTGTGGTGCGCTCGCGACGGTTTCACCTGGCCCGTCGGCGCGGACCTGGCCCTCGGCCTTTATCTCGGCGCCGGTCCGATGGGTCTGGGCTACTATTTCTGGTCGCGCGCCTTGAAGCTTGAAGGCAGCGGCAGGGTCGCGGTGGTCGCCTATCTCACGCCGATCGCCTCGACCCTGCTTTTGACCTTGTCCGGCGAAAGGCTGACGGTGACGGCCATTGTCGGAGCCATCCTCGTCATCGGCAGTTGTGTCGCGGTCGGTGTGGAACGTTCGGAGGCCGAAAACCATGTTTGACGAGAATGAGCGTCTGGCCATTCAGGAAGCGCATTGGCTGATCGACGAATTCGGCGCCGAGGCACCGCTCTACGCCGCGATGAGGGCCGAAAAGGCGATAGAACAAAAGGATTTCGCGCGTTGCGCCCGCTGGAAGCGTATTCTGGAGATATTGGACGAAAGTCCTGCCGCTAAGTCTGCTGGTTCCAAGTATTAGATTTTCTAATTTGCACGGCGTCGATTTCGCATGAATGCTATTTTTGCCGATTCTTCATTCTTTTATGAGACTTGGCGGTCCGTTGGGGGACGCGGTTAAAGAGATACATCGACACAAGTCTTCGCTGGGGTGGAGGATTTTGTCGCAAATAAGGTGAAAGAATTGTCAAATATCGATGATAAGACCGTTATCGAGCTGACGGCCGATATTGTCTCGGCCTATGTAGGCAACAACCCTCTTCCGGCTGCCGGCCTGCCTGAGTTGATTGCCAGCGTCAGTGCTTCGGTTCGCAAGCTCGCTGGTGCAGTTGTCGCGGAAACTCCAAACCTGGTTCCGGCAGTCAATCCGAAGAAGTCGGTGTTTCCCGACTACATCATTTGCCTTGAGGACGGAAAGAAGTTCAAGTCGCTCAAGCGGCATCTGCGGACCGACTACGGCCTGAGCCCGGACGACTATCGGGCCAAATGGGGCTTGCCGCCGGACTATCCGATGGTTGCGCCAAACTACTCGGCGACGCGATCGGCGCTGGCAAAGTCGACGGGACTTGGCCGCAAGCCGGCAGCAGCGCCGGCCGCTGTCGCCAAGGCAACGAAGCGCAAGGCGACTGCCTGAGAGCAGGCAAGCCACTGTTCGGCTGCTTTGACGACGCCCTCGCTGGCGTCGTTTCGAGGCCTTGTGCGGCCAACTGGCCGGCAAGGCCTTGCGAAGCGTTGATGTCCGGTGCAAAAGCGCGGCCATGCTGATCATCAACGACCTATCGCTCCGCATGGCCGGACGCCTGCTTCTCGACCATGCCTCGCTGACCTTGCCGGCCGGCACCAAGGCCGGCCTTGTCGGCCGCAACGGTACCGGCAAGACGACGCTGTTCAAGGCCATCACCGGCGATTTCCCGTCCGAGACAGGCTCGATCAGCCTGCCGAAGAGCACCCGCATCGGCCAGGTGGCGCAGGAAGCGCCGGGCACCGAGGACGCGCTGATCGAGATCGTGCTCAAGGCCGATCTCGAACGCACGGCGCTGCTCGAAGAAGAAAAGACGGCGACCGATCCGCACCGCATCGCCGACATCCATATGCGGCTGGCCGATATCGACGCGCACTCAGCCGAATCCCGCGCCGCCACCATTCTCGCCGGCCTGGGCTTCGACGATGCTGCGCAACGGCGTCCGGCCTCGTCCTTCTCCGGCGGCTGGCGCATGCGCGTGGCGCTTGCCGCGGTGCTGTTTGCCGAGCCCGACCTTCTGCTGCTCGACGAGCCGACCAACTATCTCGATCTTGAAGGCACGCTGTGGCTGGAAAACTACGTGTCGAAATATCCGCACACCGTGCTTTTGATCTCGCACGACCGCGACCTGCTCAACCGCGCCGTCAATTCGATCGTCCACCTCGACCAGAAGAAGCTGACCTTCTGGCGCGGCGGCTACGACCAGTTCGAGCGTCAATATACAGAGCAGAAGGAATTGCAGGAGAAGGGCCGGGTCAAGCAGGAGGCCGCGCGCAAGCACATGGAATCCTTCGTCGAGCGGTTCCGCGCCAAGGCCTCCAAGGCGAGACAGGCGCAGTCGCGCATCAAGGCGCTGGAGAAGATGAAACCGATCGCGGCCCTCGTGAACGATTCGGTGCGGCCGTTCTCCTTCCCCGAGCCGGTGAAGACGGTGGCCTCGCCGATCGTGGCGCTGAACAACGTCAATGTCGGCTACACCGAGGGTCAGCCGATCCTCAAGAAGATGACGCTGCGCATCGACGCCGACGACCGCATCGCGCTGCTGGGCGCCAACGGCAACGGCAAGTCGACCTTCGCCAAATTGCTGTCCGGCCGGCTGAAGCAGGAGAGTGGCACCATGACGGTGGCGCCCGGGTTGAAGGTGGCGATCTTCGCCCAGCATCAGCTCGACGACCTCCGGCCGGACGAAAACGCCTACGAGCATGTCCGCCGGCTGATGCCGGAGGCGCCGGAATCGAAGGTACGCGGCCGCGTCGCCCAGTTCGGCCTCACGACCGAGAAGATGAACACCGCCGCCAAGGATCTGTCGGGCGGCGAGAAGGCGCGGCTGCTGATGGGGCTGTCGGCCTTCGAGGGCCCAAACCTGTTCATCCT
>NZ_RZTB01000180.1:0-1170 GCF_003997735.1 Mesorhizobium sp. M7A.F.Ca.MR.148.00.0.0
GATTAACATCGTCAGCCGCTAATACGCAGGCACGATAGTTCGTCAAACACTGTGCGAGAGAGCTACCTGCAATTTCGGTGGTAACGAGATCTTCGATCATCCCGGCTCCGATGTTGTTTGGCGCAAGATGGTAGGCGAAACGTCGTTGACCAGATTCGCAAAAGTTTGTCTGGCGAAGATTTTGCGACACCGCACCGAATCCAAATTGGTCGGCTGAATCAACAACCGCATCAAGGCGCCCTACCGGATTCTGCTCTGCGTCGGCAAACACACCCACTCGACCAAACCGCCCAGCACCTTCGCCCACATCATCCAGAACCTTTCGCATCACCCGCACGGATCGGGCTAGGTTCGCCACGCCTTTGAAGCACGTGAGAATCACCTGATCTATCGGTGTGTGCAGCAGCGCAAGGTAGGCTTCAATAAAACCCACCTCTGCTTGACCCTCCGCCATCAACAGTCTGGTTGCATTGGGACGAGTTGAAGCATCTGGCTTCTCAACCAGATATTCGGTCACCGCAACTCTCCATCAATCGCAAGGGCGGTTCCGATCTCTTCCCCCCTAAACACGGTACTCCGTCGTCCCGTTTTAGTTCTGGTAAACCTCACCACACATAAATCGTGGAAATTCAGCTCGCTTGCAGCCTCTGCAAAAGCTGAAATCATCTCACCGGAATGTGTGGAGCAAAAGCATTGGATACCGGTCGATTTACTTCCGGTGATAACAATTTTGGCCAAATCTTTTAAAAGCGTGTGGTGGATTCCATTCTCAATCTCATCTACTATAAATATCCCATTGTGTGCGTTTGTTGAGATTCCAGCACCAATCTTTAGTAAATTAAAAAAACCAGCGCCAACTCCAGATAGAGGCATCAAATAGTCTCTGCCGATATCGAGATAGATTTCGCTGAATGATGTTTCTGACAAGGCAAATATGTTTGATATTGCGGGCTCAATACCTCTCATCATCGAAACTAGACCTTCAATTCTTTTTTCCTTCGTCAACTTAGTTATTTGCTGATGCACCTGCTCGAACAGATCGATCTGATAGGGCGGGATGAAATGCCCGTTCACCACATCAGATTGCCCGGAGTTTGAAAACGAGACGGACGGGCCAACAGCGGGAGCAGCATTTTGGCCGGAAGCTGCGTCGACGCCTACCTGTATACC
>NZ_RZTB01000180.1:1179-1685 GCF_003997735.1 Mesorhizobium sp. M7A.F.Ca.MR.148.00.0.0
CCTGTATACCGGGCAAAATGGGTGCCTTGACTTCGATTTGCCCTGACGAGTCGCCTGACGGACCCTTGAAATCCAGCCTCACTCCGCAAAGGAGCGCCTTTGTGCTTGAAGCGCCCACCACACCAACAGTCGAAAAGATAGGGTGGATTGCGAGCCGCCTTTTACGACCGTTCCAAGTTGCATTGATCCTTGCAGGTTTCAGGTCTTGAAGGTCGAAGAACAGGCGGAATGGAGTGTCTACAAGATGCGAGAGCCGATTCTCACCTCTGAATGCACTTATCATGGGTGGCAAATTCGGATTGCTCCCCCCCGCATTTAGGAAGATTGCCTCCAAGAAGGACGACTTCCCTGAGCCGTTTTTCCCTGTAACTAGATTGACGCCAGCGAGAGGGCCGATCTTTTCGTGGGCTAACCCACGATAGTTACGAATTTCAACGTCTCGAAACACCGTTTCCGCCTTTCGAAGATCCCGCTGGACCCTGCTCCAGTGGGACCAACCGTAAGCA
>NZ_RZTB01000180.1:1752-6501 GCF_003997735.1 Mesorhizobium sp. M7A.F.Ca.MR.148.00.0.0
CGTCCCACACAAGTCGGTTTGACATTTTAGGAATCTTATCCTATGACTTCTTAGAGGCTATTGGGAAGGATTCGGGATGTTTGTGGGGTATGCGAGAACCAGCACCGTCGAGCAGCAAGCAGGTTATGAGGCTCAGCTTCGTGATCTTAAATCGCAGGGTTGCGACAAGGTTTTCAGGGAGCAGGTGTCTTCCGTAAATTCGCATCGCCCGGAACTAGAGCGAGCAATTGAGTTCGTGCGAGAAAACGATGTTCTCGTTGTAACCCGACTTGATCGGCTCGCCCGCTCCGTTGGCGACCTGCAACAGATTGTTGGCAGGCTGGAGGCCAAAAAGGTCGGGTTGAAGATACTAGACATGGCGATTGATACGTCCTCGGCAACCGGCAGACTTCTCATGAATCTCGTGGGCTCTATCGCCCAGTTTGAGCGAGAAATCATGCTGGCACGACAACGTGAGGGTATTGCGAAAGCTAAGGCCGAGAAAAAATTCCTTGGGCGGGCACCTACCGCCAGACGCAAAACGTCTTCGGTTGTGTCGATGCACGGTGCCGGAAAGAAGCCAACCGATATCGCTAAGGAGCTCGGCATTGGGCGTTCGTCTGTCTATCGCATTCTGGCAGACGCAGCGTAGGGGCGCTGCATTGAAAACGGCAATCGAAGAACTGTCGGATCAGCTACCGCCGGAAGCTCAATGGTGGATCAAGGGCTATCGCAGGTGCCCGTATCGAAATTCATCTCCTCCTGCGTGAAGCTGGTCCAGCAAGCTTCTCCACGCATTGGCGTAAGCACAAAGCCGAACTGGACGCACCTCAACGCAGCTTCCTCACAAGGGCTGTGGAGAACCGCAAGACCTGACCTCGGAGGTGCACGCTCGGTGGCTTATTGCAACTGATCTAACTGCGTGAGACTGGCTTCAGGATAGCAATTAACGGAGCCCACATGCTGAACGCAGAAGAAGGCCGGAAGCTGTTCGAACTTGGTATGGCCCATGCCACCCGGTACGATAGCGAGAAGGCCATCGAGTACTATACGAGGTCAATTGCTGCCTCCCCAAATCCATCTCCTTACATCAACAGGGCGAACCTTCTGTGCAAGAGGCTCAGGTATCACGAGGCATTGCACGATCTGCTTGAGGCCAGAAAGTTGGATCGTGCTCAGTCAAACGAGTTCACAGAGGTGCTTCGGCGTGAGATCGGGTACGCCGAGGCTATAACGAACTTTTACAGAAACGGGCTACGAGACCGCCTCTTGGAGGATTTGGACAGAAATGGAGACGATTTCGTTGCTGGGAAGATTTTCTCTGCATCTTTCGGATTCAGTCACAATCTTTGGGAAAATGGATATATTCACCCGCTGTCCGAACATCATTTTTTCAACGAATTGGATAACGTGAGGAAGTTTGATCGACTCAACCTATATCCAGAAGTTGAAGGATACATAGAAAACTACCCAATCGAATTCATTGAGATGAAAATATCGAACTGCAAGGATTTAGATTACTACCAAAAGGCGTCACAGGCCTTACATTCTTTTTTGTGTTCATATGACGAGCAAGACATGATATCAATCAGGCGAATTATTATATATCGCTTGCATGAATCTATATTAGACGACGAATATGGGATGGCCAGCCTTTCGAACAGCTATCCAGAAGTAACCAAAGAGGCTTATAGGTTTATTCACGGAGAAGAGTTCTCAGAGGAAGATATCTAGTGGGATTTAGAGGATAGAGACGATTGCGAACCGGGTCGCAGCTTCAACATCAGGCGCCACCGACCCACAGCGCCATTTTCGTCGGCGTTTTAAGGTTGACGGCTTGCTGTTCGAGTTCGCCGCTACCAACGGCGGCCCGGTGGTATTCCGAACCATCGGCGGGGCAACCCCGCTGAAAGCCTTTGCAGGCGGCTCATGGTTGGCATGGGACGCCGAGGTCGCTCAGTTCACGGAAGGCGGCTACTTTCGAAATGGATTTCCCGTTCTGCGGCACGTTGTGGCGTTGACCGCAGAATGGGTCCAGCGGGAAAAGCCCTACAGCTTCCATTTCGAGGCGACCGACGACAGAAAACACCGGATTTATGAATACCTCGTCGCACGATACGGCAGGTCGATAGCTCACCGTTATACATCCTATCGGGACGGCTGCCTGTTCTGCTTTGTGCGCAGGTCCAATCCATAGTTTCTGCACTCAATCCGTGCCGAGCAGATTATCGCCCGTTTGACTGCCGTACTTACGGAGCCGATTCGGAAAACGGCAAAATATTATACCTGTTCTATAGATCAAAAAGCAATAATATTTCGTAAAAAATCAACAACTCTTTGCCTACATATGTCTGACACAATGTAATACGCATCAATATTCTTCCAATTCGCTAAGCGGATTGTCGGTCAGCATTTCCATTTTGTCATATCGCCAAGCGATTTATCATGAGCATTTTTGAAAAGGCATTGCGCCACCAACGTTATAATTGTATCTATTAGAAAGGAAAAGAAAAATGGATATAGACGAATTACTCCAATCAATGGACGGAGATAAAGCACCAAAATCAATACAGGCTATAATTGACAATTTTAGAGAAGACTATCGAGTAATTTATATGGAGTTTAGGACTTCAGTTCATAGCGATAGATATCAAATCGCAAACTTCCAGCTATCGCAGCTTTTGGTCGAAATGAATTTGGCGATTCTATATATTTTGCAATCTGCGAATTTGGACCCAAAACGTTATGTTTAGCATCCGTCTCGATCAGCCAACACAAGACGCTCTGGGTATCCTCGCAAAACGATCCTCGCTCGATACCAGTGCGTTTGTCCGGAAGATCATCAACAACTACCTTGCCAAGAACCGCACCAAGGTGGCTAAGGAGCTGATTTTTAACGAGGTGCAAAAGCACGATCTGAATCAGTTCGTCACCATTCCATTCGTACAAGCAAGCGATCCGGAGGCGGCCTATCGGCGGCTGTCCGGAAAGACCAAAAATGCCACCACGCCGGCCAAGCCATTTGCCCTTTTCGAAAGGGATCGCCCCACAGGAGAGCGATTGGTGAAAGCCTACTTCTCGGCCATGCGCAGGAAGTTTGGCTCAAAAGGAAATCTGCCCGCATTGGGCGTCTATGAGACGGTGAAGAAGAACGGCATCGATGCCACCTTCTTGCACTATCACTGCCTGCTGGCCATTCCAGAGCCCGAGGAAGGCCGTTTCGCCGAGGCTACCTCCGATTTCTGGACAAGCGTAGGAAACCGTCACTTTGGCGCTCCCATAACATGCCAAGTGGAACGAGCGAATTCAAAGGATGCCGTGGCTCAATATGCGTTGAAAAACGTCAATGACGATTATCCACTCGACTCGATCATCATGGTGGGTTTCGACCCGCCGACACCAAGTGCTGGCTACCCGCTGACAGCTCAAAACGATGTAAATCGCATTTGATTTGATTCTCCTCGATGTGGCAGATTGTGATTGGGTTTAGGGGACGGGCATGACTAACATCGAACTGGTGAACGGAAAAGTTTCCGAGGCCCGTTTCAAGATCATTGCCGGCGGCATCGAACATCGTTCGGATGCGTTGTTATGGACCGCCTTTGTTGGCTTAATCTTGGCTTTTGGCGGCTTCCCCACCTATACGGCTCAGGCCTCATCTGAGGAACCCCGTACCATTTCTTGCACCCAACCGGTGCCAGAGTTCAGGCTCGTTCCAATGTCCAAAGGTGGTCGACAATGGAACCCCACAAGTGATCAGATCACGAAACTATGTGGGTGCATCTGGGCAAAGTTCCCGGCTGGCGGCTGGGAGCGAGAGACTTCCCGAAAAATTAGAGTCGGCGAAGCCCCCGGTTGGCGGCGTGAAGCATTCCATAAACGCTTAAAACAAGCGCTTCATCAATGCGGCATTTAAGGCTGCCGGCGGTTAAAGCGTCTTTTGAGCTACCCGCACATCCATGCCGTCTGTTCGGTCGCTGCGGCCCTTGTAGAGGGCTTTGGGCGATGGTTCGGCCATGCGAATGGGTTTTGCACGACAGCGCATTCGAACTGCGGATGTCGCTGCCGGCCTGAAGGGCCCACCTCAGGCTCGATAAGTGAGCCGTCACCAGCACCGTGTATTCTAGGCAAACTCCATACCCTTCACGTTGCCGCCCAACCGGATGCCGATCTTGCTGCCATCCTTGTTGTGGACGTAGTCGGAAGCGTCAGGATTGCCCGATACAGCAAATGGTTTCCTTGGATTGGAGTAGTTCACAAACACCGTGCGTTCACCGCCACCAACAAACCTGACCGTGTAGAAGGAATGCACCAACTCCCCGATATCCATCCGTTTCAATTCGATGTGGTCTACCAAGGTTTTGATGTGTTGTGCGGCCTTGGCTCTGAGATTGTACAGGTCGATAGTACTGATGTCGGTTGGGAATGTGATCCTGTTGGATTCTTGGGCGGCGCTTCGTTCCAATTGAATCGCATTTCTTTCGTCGTCCAACTTGGCGACACGCTCCTTTATGTCGTCCAGAATCCTCTTGTGGTGCTGCATCTTCGGCTTCAACAAATCCACCGGCATGGTGTCGTCGAGCATCATTTCAGCCAACTTGTTCACCTTGGATTCCAAATCGATTTTCTGGCCTTCCAACGCCTGCATCTGTCCGATAATTTCAGTATGACGAGAAGCGCTGCCACCGTGAATGATGGCCTTCATATCGAGTTCGTTCACGAGTGTCAGAAACGACTCTTCAAACACGCTGTAGTTCCATGGGCGATGGT
>NZ_RZTB01000180.1:6510-6905 GCF_003997735.1 Mesorhizobium sp. M7A.F.Ca.MR.148.00.0.0
CAATAAAACTGTGTGGCTCTGCCCTTCTTGGGGTTCCTAATGGTCATCGGCTCTTCGCAATCTTGGCAGTATGCTCGTTGGCCGAACAGATTGGTGTACGTGGCTCCCTTCCTGCCCTTACCCGCCTTCAACCGGGTTGCCTTGGCTGCTTGTGCCCGGTCAAAAATCTCTTTTTCAACGATCACCGGGAAATGATTGGGATAGACCCGCTGTAGCTTTGGCGAATAGAACTCACCGAACACGGCCCGGCTTGCGAGGAAGTAGCTGACGCTGGCAATGGTCCAATAATCTGCCCTACGGGTTTTGCGCTTTTCCATTGCCCATGGCTTTACCCCGGCATCGTTCAACGCTTTGGCGATAGCAGGCAGACCGAGACCTGAAATGCACATGTCAAA
>NZ_RZTB01000181.1:0-422 GCF_003997735.1 Mesorhizobium sp. M7A.F.Ca.MR.148.00.0.0
CGTTGCGCCACCGCATGGAAGATTTGCTGGTCATTGCTTGGGTTCCTGAGAAGCTCAAGCGGTCCATCATGGGTCACTCAGGTGGCGGCTCTGCGGACAACTATGGGGGCGAAGATGCGCGGCTCAAGGTCGCGACTGAGGTGATGCTGAAGGCACTTGGCAACCAGCCAGCAACTAGTTTGCACACCAGCGTTGGGGAGGACTAGGGTGGCAACGAGGCGCGGCTTGGGGTAGCCAGACGACCGCGCGGAGAAGGCTCTAACTTGGGTTGGCTAGAGCTCCGACCCTGCCAGCACAAACACCTAACGCACCGCTCGCGTTGATGGCTAGGAGTAAGCCGGCTCTCCACTTAGATCCCGATTTCCCGGCTTAATTTTCCAAAGTCGACTTGACTGCAAAAGAATTTCGCTAGAACTCTCAAC
>NZ_RZTB01000181.1:432-1795 GCF_003997735.1 Mesorhizobium sp. M7A.F.Ca.MR.148.00.0.0
AACCGGTTGGAACTCTAGAAGACCGGTTTATGGACGCCATTAAAGAATTGTCCGGTGGCGGAAAAGTGAGCGTTAAAAACGCAGCCCTTTTCAATAAACTAGGCTGGATAGAAGAACGTTACACCACGGTTAAAGACCGACTGAGGAAGAAGGGACTGATAAGGGGAGGTCCGGGTGGGACTATGTCCCTACCCCAAAATGCGGCTAGCCCCAGCCCTAAGCCTCTCAAGGCGTTTATCTCCTACTCGCATGCAGATGCTGCCATCAAAGTTGACCTGCTAAAGCACCTTACACCACTGAGCCGACTTAGTCTTATCGAGGCTTGGCACGATGGCGAAATCGAGACTGGCGACAAATGGGCGGACGCCATCAAGGGCAATCTAGAGAGCGCCGACATTATCATCCTCCTGATAAGCGTTGACTTTATCAACTCGCGTTATTGCAACCAGATTGAGCTAACCCACGCGATGGAGCGGGAAGCCAACAACACGGCGGTTGTCATTCCAGTGATCGCGAGAAATTGCCTGTGGCAGGAGGAAGCCTTCGGGACTTTTCAGGCGACCCCTAAGGGTACATCGATCGCAAGTTTCAAGGATCGCGACGACGCCCTGACTTTGGTCGCGGCAGATATCAAGGAGAAAGTTCTCTCCATGCTTGCCAAAAAGAACGGGGCTACTCCCTCCTAGCCGCTGTTCTGCTTTTGCTGGCATGTGGACGCCCTGGTGAGACATGGCGAACCGCGCCATGGTCTGAGGCGAAGCAACTACAGTGCGGCATCAGAACGACGAGTTTGTGATCGTGGATAAGCCGGCGACGCAGATTAAGTTTCTGGCTTTGCCACCGACCTAGGGCTTTCTGTTCTAGCTGACAGCCACGCTCTTACCGGCCCGCATTCCTCGCCGCCACCTCTACCCAATTGCCGATGTTGTTGTAGCCGTCATCGCGCACCCAGTCGTAGGTACGGTAGAAGTGCGTGAATGGGTTACCATCTACGCTCCAGTTCTCTAATGGATTGCGTCCCTGAAGGTCAGTACCTGTCAGAGGGTCCTTCACGTTGTGAATGTCGATAGCCAAGATACCCATCTTGAGTTGATAGCTACGCTTGATCTCGTACTTGACCCATTCCCGATCATACGTTTCACGTCCGAATAGAACCGCCGTAACAGAACACCCGAAGAGTTGCTCCTCGATCCACCGCTCGATGCCTCCCGCTCGGCGCTTCGCCTCTTCAAACTCGGCTTTGTCGTAGAACGGAGGAGCCGCACCCTGTTCTCGGATGACCCATGAATTTCGGACTTGTTGGATCCTCCTGACATCTCGCTCGTAGTGGAAGCTGAAGAATACCTTGCGGGTCATATGGGGT
>NZ_RZTB01000181.1:1805-2686 GCF_003997735.1 Mesorhizobium sp. M7A.F.Ca.MR.148.00.0.0
GGGTTGCCCTCCTGCAGTTTACGAACCAGTTCGACGATGGGTTTGATCAACGAGTTTAAGTCGTCGGTAGGGGTCGCCAATAGGGCGAGCATTTCTTTCCCTTCGTCGCCCAACTCTGGGATGAACTTCTCGGGATCGCTTAGGACCTCTTCAGCAAGAGTTTGAGCAGCCGATCCAGTGGCACCGATCGGAAGGACCGCCACACCCTGCGTTCGGGCAATCTCGAACTCCCGTACCACCCCGTCAGCAGCAACCATCTCGCCATCTTGTTCCTTGTTGCCTAGTAGGAACAGGGCAATGCCGGCGTGCGAAATGATCTCCTGCCTGTAGTCCTCCCACAGCGGGGCTAGGTCGTTCGGTGAACCTGTCTGCGGAAACGGCCGCAACACGAGCGCATCTTCGATGCTGCTATTCGACTTCCTGACTTCGCGTAGCGCACCGGTAAATATGGCGTCTCCAATGCCTGCCCCCAAACCAGTGGCAATTCGGGTACCTTCCGCAACCAGTGCCCGACCTAGCTCCTGTGCAAATGCCGAGACATCTGCCTGGCCCCATGGATCGTAGTTGAAAGCGCTACCAGAGATGAAGACGGTACGGCGGCGGTACCGATTTACCAGCTCAGTCAGAAATTCAGTGATTTCACTATATTCGTCGACTAGCAAGACGCGCACGTTGAACCGCTTCAAGTCCTCTACGACGAGAGCCTGCCTATTTCGGTAATGCTCAAAAGCCTTGTCTGTCTCGCCCGGCTGTTTGGTGCGTGTTCGAAAGACCGCGAAATGACGCCGCTGGTTAGTGGTGAAAGTCAGGCGAACTGTAGAAAGGGCCTGCTCCAGATTTGGGTCCGTGAAGCTAAATCCAAGAAAGAGAAATGTCTTGGA
>NZ_RZTB01000181.1:2696-5919 GCF_003997735.1 Mesorhizobium sp. M7A.F.Ca.MR.148.00.0.0
GGAAACGAGGTCTCCCGCCAGCGCCGTTATGAAGGCGCCACGGTCCGTAGAGTACCGCTCGAAGTCATCTCGGGTGGCCACAGCCTCGTCTGGCCTGTCTACGTCCCCATGCATCTTGTAGATTGTCGCATCCCGGCGAGGACGGGTCGTTGCCAATTGAGGAACGGCGCTCTTCACGTCTACGACTTTGCCGACCTCTCTCAGTGCAGTCTCAAGCAACTTGTCATAGTTGGTGGTCCACCACGTGCGGATTGGGAGGCGCGACAATAGCCGATGGTTCTTTGTCGGCGGATTGTCGACAGATAAGGCTTCAATAACGGCCTTGTGAAGTCTATGCCTATTGTAGCCGTTAGCGTTTACATGGAACTGGGCGACCGAGACCAAATCGCTTTCTAGATCTATATCTAATTCCAACTCAATTGAAAGCGGGCGTATTAGCTCGCGCCAATCAACATAACCCGCTGGCACCGATAGACCCGCTCCCGCAAATATTGCTGCATTGCCTTCGACCAATTCCCCTAAATACTCAGTGATGAAAGAGTGTATCGCCGGTTTCATATCTGGCCCCCCGAACCAGTTATAACAGACCCAATGTCGGGCACCACCTCAAACACGCTACGCCCTAGTCGCCATCCCGCCAGATTACGCGCCGAACCGTCCTGATTTCAGCCAGCCGCGTCACCCCAAAGCCCTGCCGTTCTCGTGCCGATGGGTTTTGCGTCTCGGCTCTATATGTACTTGGACGTAATGATCCGCCAGAGCATTGCTGTTGTCAGCCTCTTCGATCTTGCGCGTCGCGTTCGCACCGCTTTCTTGGTTGTAGGCACGTTCCGCTTATCGTCGTAAAAGACGATGTTTCGGTCAAAGAAAGGCTTCAGCATCGGATCGGCTCTGATAGCGCCAGTGATATCTGCCAGCCAACCATGCCGTACCCCTTCGTAGGCGAGCAACCAGTCGGGACCGTCGGCTGATACGGCCTTCACCCGACGCTCCCAATCCCGGATTGGAGCCTCCGGAGCAAGTCCGCGAGACGACATGTCGAGAATGAGCAAACAGATCGCTGGACTTTCGATCTTCGCAAGAAGAGCAGCTTGGGCGCCCAACTGCAGCGGCAGTGCCAAGCCCTTCATGAGGAAGATCGCCCATGCGACTTCATAGTGCTCGCCACGCTCCAAGCCGCCTTTTATAATCGACGTCAAGCGCTTGGTAATGAGACTTTCATGTATCGTCCGCCCCTCATGGCGCATGTTGATCAGAAGCGCTGACACTAGGTCGATGTTTCTCGGATCGACCATCAGGGCTCGCATCAGGAAACTTTGCAGGTATGACGCGTCGGGCACCTTGATTTCAGAACCCTGTATCAACGACAGCGCGTAGCGAAGGGGCCGATCTACGGGGTTTTGTTTTTGTAGATCGAGAGCGACCTCGCAGAAGTTTTGCAAAGCAATGCCGGACAGCTCGGGGCCTATTCGCGCTGCCACCTGGAGTGTGTGAACCCAGGGCGTTCCAACGTTGTCGACTATCCCGATAACTGATGTCTTTCCTCCGTGAATTTCTAAACCTACCTCGAGGTAGGTCGTCCGTAACGCAGAAAGCAGTCGTTCTGCATCACCAACAGTTTCAGTCCCTATTACCCAATCATCCTGCAAGCGATCGGCTGCGCCGCGCTGAAGACCGGTCCTCAGCATCAGTCTGCTGTCAATGTAGCCTGAGAGAATATCCGCGACTATACGGGATGTATCGGGTCCGATCGGGATGCCAACGGACTGACCTCTATTACATTTGCGGAGAATTACGTCGATACGATCACCTAGGCTGTCGTTGTACTTCTTGCGGTTTTTCTTGACCCGTTCCTTACCATAGGCCGCCCAAGGCACCGAGTGGGTGTATATGGATGGATAGAAGCGAAGAACGTCTGATTTGACCTCTACATCGTAGGTCGCTCGAATGAGTTGTTTGTGCACCGCGTTACTCTTGAAGTCTGGCTCCTCAATCGCTCTGTTCGATTTGGATGAGATCATGGTTCTGGAGAAGCTAAATCGCTGCCGATCCAGCCAACGAGATATAGTCGCCCAATTCTTTGTCATAACCGAAGCGAGCAGAAGCTGGGGCACGGGGTTTGTAATGTGCAGTTGTCGACGCTCGTTCTTCGCTTTTGGCGTCGAGTAGAGTTCGGGTTCAGTCTCGCTTATCTCCCAAACTCTCTGATGCTTTGCATGGCCGGGCTTCAGCGGGCCGTTCGCGGCCCATATCGCCAACAATTCCCGCGCATACTTGCCGAAATCCTCGGTTATAAAGGGGGGCGGCAGCTCCTTTGGAAAGTAGCCCTTTGATAGCAAGACTTGAAGCTTGTCCAAAAATACGTTCCCCGAGCCCATGAATACGGAAGATCAGGGTAATTCACATGGGTTTCCTAAACATTGCCATCGCCAAATGATGGGTTTCCAAAGGTGTAACGAGGCGATCATGGACATGCTGCGGAAGGGCCAGACCTCGAACACCGTAGTGCGAGCCACCCACTGTTCGCGCCCGACGCTCGCAAAGTTGGCGAAGCGCCTTGAAGGAGCCGATACCGCCGGAGGGTGTGGTGAAGGCACTTCTTGTCGCCAACGCCTCATTGGAGCGCGAGGTGGGGGTGGCACAGACGTAGGCTCGGTGAGACCGATTAACGAACCTCCAACGAAGGGCATGCAGCATGTCAGACAACATCCTCGCGCAGCCGAAGAAGCCCAAGCTGATCGTTGTCACCGCCTTCGACCGCGATGAGACCGGCGACCTTCAGCCTGTCCTTGGGCCAGCCGAGCAGCAGACCGAGGACCGGGCGATAAGAAACGCAAAGGGCTTGGCGGGGAAACATGCCAGCGTCATTGCGTGGTCACGCGATGCGAACCCGTCGCTGGGCGAATACGTGGAACCGACGACCCTCTTTGTGGGTCGCGACGTGCCGGACATGGAGTAGGGAGCAAACGTTGTAGGCGGGGTCAGTAGAAGCTATCCACAGTATTGGCTTGCTTGCGCATTGCAGAAATCCGTCGCCCGGACCAAGCTTTGGGTTTGGAGGACGGGGCGATGGCAAATTTTACGCATTACGATTTGAAGCAGTGTTCCGCAGGCGAGGTGATTGAAATCACTCTTTCTTCGGCGGCTAATGTCCGATTGATGGATAGTTCAAACTTCAACTCATACCGCAACAATCGAAACCACAGATATCAAGGTGGATTGG
>NZ_RZTB01000181.1:5929-6820 GCF_003997735.1 Mesorhizobium sp. M7A.F.Ca.MR.148.00.0.0
TCCAAAGATCCGGACATTGGCACGTTACAGTTGACGTGCAGGGACTTCGCAATGGCACTAGATCGAGCATTCGGCGCATACCCGGACCGTTGCCAGAAGCCCGCGATGCTCCATTATCCTCTGTCCCAAGCCTTGTCCGTGATCGCGCGCCGGAAGCTGAGATTGACCCCACCCCTCGCGAGTATGACGTTTTCATCTCGCACGCATCAGAAGACAAAGACGAGATCGTTCGCCCGTTAGCGGAGGCGCTTCGTGGCCACGGATTGAGGGTGTGGTACGATGAATTTGAGCTGAGGATTGGGGACAGTCTCAGGCGTAAGATCGACTTAGGCCTTGCAAATAGCCGAGTTGGAATAGTCGTGCTATCGACCCCTTTCTTTGGAAAGGGTTGGACCAACTACGAATTGGATGGCATCGTAAGCCGCGCAGTCAACGGGGAGCAGCAATTGCTCCCGATTTGGCATAAAGTGTCCAAAGCCGACGTAATGAAATTCAGCCCGTCACTCGTCGACAAAGTTGCAAGGAATACTGTGCAAAGCACACCTCAAGAGATAGCTGACGAAATTGCCCACTTGCTATCTGGAAGCGTTGAAGACATTGATGATTATTGAGATTGACACCTGCGTCTACCTCAAGCCTCTCGGAATATTTGGTATAAATTCTGGGCGGGTGATCAGATAGCTGCCACGTGAGAAGCCCCTTTCCCCTTCGTTTCAAGGGCTCGTCAGTCCCGCGAGCAGCCCGCACCAAGCATGTATCACAGCATCTAGGACTGCCCTGAGTGAATAGAACTGCTCTGGTCGCCCGGCCCGAGCCTCAGATCGTATCAAAACCTGCGGACGACCGTTTGCTTTTCCTTCGCCGTTTTCAGCGGCATGTCCAGCGATGGTC
>NZ_RZTB01000182.1:0-1178 GCF_003997735.1 Mesorhizobium sp. M7A.F.Ca.MR.148.00.0.0
AATCGTAATCGCCCGTTGCCAGCCGCGACGTGGTGATCCAGTAGGCGTCGACCACGTGCTGCACGCCGCCGGCATTGCGGAACCGAATGTAACCGTCGCCGCCGCTCGCAATTTCGATATCCTGCGTCTTGTCGCGGTCGAACATCTGCCAGGCCGACGCGCTCCCACTGCCTGTGGAGGCAGTGCCGGATGAAGCGAAATTGCTGGTCATCTGTGGCGTGAGATGCCCGGTATCGGATGGCGTCAGCGTCGTTGCCGTGTCATTGAGCGGATCATAGGGACCGTCGAGAAATTCGAAATCTTCGAGCGTCCATGTGGTGTGCGCGGTTCGCGTCAACACCTTGGGCTGGTAGTTCCGATGCGTGATCCACATCTGGTCGGCCGACTGGACATAGGCGAGTTCGAACAGGTCCGCCTCGAGATAGGGCGAGGCGACCTCCACCGCGCCGACGCGCGCGCCATAGGCATGGACGCGGATGTACCGGTCGCCGAATTCGAGCGCATAGGCTTGATCGGCCGAGAAGATGAACGGGATCAGCCGCGTCGTCTTCGCGGAAATCTTCACCTCGCCGGCAAAATAGGTGCCGCCGCGCTTGCGGATGCCGCCATGCGGCAGGGTGATGAAGTTCTCGCATTTGGCCAGCGCCGCCCGATAGAAGTCGAGCGAGGCGCGTGCATGCAGGCGCGGCGAGATTTCGCCGCGGGTGAAGACGTCCTGGATCGGGTACAGCGTCGTCATCAGCGCGCAATCCTGTTATTGCCGGGCCTGCTGTCGCCGCGCTGGCTGGACCAGGACGCGGTGTAGAGCCGGCCGCCGCGCTGGACGGCGTTGGCGCTCAGCGCCGCCTCCAGCGCCCGGTCATAGGCAGAGCGGGCAATGTCGATCATGCCCGATTTGTGGGTCAGCGGATGTGCGACCTTGATGGCAAGCGCCGCCACCAGGACCTCGGTGAACAGCGCATCCCAGTCGTTGGGATCGGTGAGGTTGGCGACGTACCGGATGGTCAGCGGGCCGGACTGGTCGGAATAGATCAGCCCCGCCTCCTGGCGCCACGAAATCGGCGCGCCGTCCGGCTCGCCATTGTGGGTCAGCGGCAGCGGCCGCAGGCAGTCGGCCGGCAGTTCGTAGGCAAAGGTCAAGCCGCAATCGCTGCCGGTGTCCGCCCCGGCAACCGTGG
>NZ_RZTB01000182.1:1188-6782 GCF_003997735.1 Mesorhizobium sp. M7A.F.Ca.MR.148.00.0.0
CGAACACCCAGGCCCATTTGGTGAGCTCTGCTTCCCGTGCGAGGTCGAAATGCAGGTTCAGCAAGCGCGCTGCCTTGACGTCCTGGTCGAGGCTGTCGATCGGTGCCTCGTCGAGCACGGCCAGCGCCATGTTGGCGATATCGAGCGGGGTGATGGCCATGGGTCAGCGCCTCGTCCATGTGGGTCGGGTCATGATTTTCTCCGGGCATGAAAAAAGCCGCTGCGAAGCGGCTGGGGTTTAGATGGCAATATTCAGAGATCGTGCTCTACGACCCCTCCGATCTCCCTTCGTGGGGTTGAAGAGTGATCCGCGTAGCGGACGGAAAGCCAACTGCTTGGCTTTCCGAATGACGAAAGCCGGCAGGACGGAGGGGGCGCGAAGAAATATTGTCAGAACGAGGAATTACGGCGGCAGCGCACTATTTTCCAAGTCTCAGTCCGGACATGCTATCGACAAAACGCGCGAGATCTCCGGCATCTCACTGTCATTCGTGATTCCAACCCTTAAAATACCGGACGAAATCCACTAATCGAGCAATTCGAAAGATGGAAACTTACGTACCACTCAAGCCATGGAGATAGATATCCATCCCGGCTTGTAACTTTCCCATCTTTGCTGCAAGAAACGCTCGCGCTGGATTCCTCATTCACGAAAACGAGGTGGTACGTCGTTCCAGATCCTGCCGCTTCATCCAGTTTGGTGCCTGCAATTTCCAGCGTTCCGCCCACAAATCCGTCCGTCTCAAGCTTGACGAGAAGAGGGCTGCAATAAACAAAAGTTGCAGCAGCCACCAAGATAGTTGCGGTCGTCAGAACCATCACTTTCTTCATTTTCTTTTCTCGTGAAAGATCATTGCCGGAGGCAGTGAAGTCTGAAGTAGTCCGGCCTCCAGGGCAAGGCGCGCGATTTCGTCGGGCGCGACCCCGGAGCGATGCCGTTCCCATGAGGAATTGCGTGACAGTGCACTATTTCCAGTTCTCGGTCTGAAGATTCACTGCAGTCACATGGGTGCGGCCGACAAAAATGAGCCGTCATCGCAATTCAAAAGCGTAATCCCGTTCTGTTCGTAAGGCTCGACCACTGCAAACGGTATTCCCAATGATTCCAGCAAATCAAGAATGCGTTTCGAGATGACGAGGCGATAGTTCGCTGCGATCCCGAAGTCGTCGCGGCCAGCCTTCCCATTCACTTTCAACCAGACGAAAGGTGGAAGTTCCTGCCCAGGTTGATATTCATGAAACTCTTCGGATGTCGTCACTTCGGCTTCAGCGAACTTCGCACCCGAAAAACCTATGTTCTGCAGTGCACGCTGGGTTTCTTCGGTGACGAGGTAACACGGAAACGTCGTAACGAGCACATCACCGGTCCAGCCCTCTACCACGTAGTGGAGCTTGGTCACAATCGGAGGATGGACGCTGGGGTCCAAAACGGTGTTTCTGCCAAGCCCACCAGCCACATCAGGTCTGATATAGAAATACTGCATTATCCACCTATTGGAGGAATGCGGTGACAGGGCACTATTTTCCATTTCTCAGTCCGAACGTTCACTGCGGTCACAGGGTGCAGCCGACAAAAAAATGAACTGTCATCGCAATTCAAAAGCGTGATCCGTTACTGTTCGTAAGGCTCGACCACGGCAAACGGTATTCCCAGCGATTCCAGCAGATCGAGAATGCGTTTCGAAATGACAAGGCGGAAGGGTATCGCGATCCCGAAATCGTCGCGGCCAGCTTTCCCATTTACTTTCAGCCACACGAAAGGTGGCAGCTCCAGCCCGGGTTGATCCTCTTGACACTCTTCCGAGGTAGTCACCTCGGCGTCGGCGAACGTCGCACCTGAAAAGCCCATCTTCTGCAGTGCGCGCTGGGTTTCCTCAGTGACGAGAAAACAGGGGAATGTCGCAACGATCACATCACCGAACCAGCCCTCTACCACATAGTGAAGCCTGGTCACGATTGGCGGATGGACGCTCGAGTCGAGAACGGTGTTTTCGCCGATCCCGCCAGCGACGTTCGGCCTTATTTTAAAGTATCCGGTCGATCCGTTGGTCGCATGCCCCCGTGCCGCCTCACGTGTCGCTTCGGCGAATTTCGCCCTCAGGCCAGCAATCCATCGCTTGAACACCGCCCCCCAAAGAGCCGCCAAGGCTAAGAACACATCAAAACGCTTCAAACGGTTCTATCAAGGCATTGGAGATCTCCAATGGCTTGAGGGCATCGAGAACGCGCTCGGAAACGACGAGGCGGAGATCTCTCGCGATTCTGAAATCATCGCGGCCAGCCTCCCCGTTCACTTTCAGCCATACGAACGGCGGAAGCTTCTGGTCCGGTTGCAGAAATGGTCACCTCGACCTTGTCGAAGGTTACGCCTGAAAATTCACCCTTGAGAATTTTCTCTTTCACATCTTCGGTGATAAGATAGCATGGAAACGACGCCACTATACTATCGCCCAGCCATCCATCAAACTCATAATGCAAACGAGTTATGAGAGGAGGATGAACACTAGCGTCCAAAATGACGTTATCACCAAAACCGCCAGACACCTCTGGCTCAAAATAATAATATCTTCTCATCACCTATTTATCTCGGGAAAATCGAATTTTAAATTAGACGCCGATCCATGCAATCTTTCTACAATATCTTTATAATTACTACCAACAACTTCAACCACTTCGAAATATTGAAATCCCATCAGCCTTCCAACGACCTTTTTGAGGAAATCGAATTCTTCTTTACTCCTTGAATCCCTTCTCTCAAGCAAGAATTCATTCATAGCCTTAGATGTGCCAAGAATTAATTGCACAATAGCCTCTGCATCATCTCTGCGGAGATTGTCTGCCATTTAATTCGTCCTTCAATGCCCGTAATTTTCCATACACCTGGCCATACAATAGTGAAATGGTGCTCCGTCGTACGTGCCGGTGGGCAGTGTGGCGTTGGTGCAAAAGTCGATACACAAATTCCTTGCGACTGACTTTGATATACCAGCTACCTCGACGGAAGGATAGATGTTCTCATTTTGTTCATAAATTACGGACGCGGCTTGGGTCTGCTGGTTCTCCAACGCCTCAGAACGTTGCCCGCTCCCCGAATTCGGTTCGGACGCATCTGTTGATGCATCTAGTGTACCTGCTCCCGTGTCGGTCGCATGGTGCAGCAGTTCACGGATATCTAATGTGTTGGTCGGATCGGCCGAGAATGAATTTGGCAAGGTTGGATGATCTCAAAATCCAACTGTTCTTGAGCAGCAATAGAACGGGCAATTGCGACTTGATAGGCAGCCGGATCGTTGCCGTCCGGGCTCGTTGCCGCCCTCCACGCGGCGTCGACATTGGGGAAGACCTCGCGGACGTAGCCAGCAGGGTCCGCCCGCCTCATGTCCAGGGTCTTGAGCGCAGCGGCAGCCGTAACCCGATACCGGTTGGGTCGTGGATTTTGGAGAGGCCTCCAACGAGCGCTTTGCCCGCGTTGAAGATCGTCCCGTCGCCGCCTGCTTGCCGAAAACCGTGAGAGGGCGGCCTGCGTGTTGAGATTGTTCTGGCGTAGCTGGCCGGCGCCAAGTTCAGAAAGGAAGCGGGAGCGCATCGCCCCCGCCCCCCACCTCGGTCCTATCAGGCCTCGGTCGTCTTCAGCGCGATGAACGTCATGTTCTTGACGCTCGACGCGGTGCGATCCCAGTTCGCCGCCAGCGCCAGCTCCGCATCGGTGGCGAACTCGCCGGCCGAGGAGGCGTCGAGGAAGCGGGTGCCGGGCACATGCGGCACAAAATGCCGGCGGCCGACCATTTCGGTAACGCCGCCGCCATGGCCCTGGCGCGGTTTGCGGTCGAACTCCAGCGGGCCGCCCTCGGTGTTGACCGGCAGCTCGTTCCACAGGATCGCCTTGTCCTTGAACATGAAGGCGGTGTAGACGCCCGCGGCCTGCGGAATGTCGTCGTCGACCACGGCGCGCAGACCCATGTAGTAGGGGATCAGCGGTCCGCCCTGCTCGGAAGACGGCACATAGTCGATGAGGTCTGCGAGCTTCAGCGCCTTCATCTGCTTGGAGTGCATCCAGATCGTCTTGAACTTGTCCGCGCGGTCGCCCATCAGATAGGCGGCCTCGATGATGTCGGTGTCGACGATGGAGGCGCCGGTGGTGCGCACAAGATCGCCGCCGTCATTGGCGATGTTGTCGGCGACGACGCCTTTCAGGATGCCGAGCAGGGTCAGCTTGTTGGCGCGCTGCCAGTACTCGGTCTGCCGCTTGACGATCAGCTTTTGCGGATCGTCGCCCGCCAGGATCGAGGTCAGGTCCGGAACGCCCCACGCCTGGGCGCGGACATTGCGGGCGGCGACCTCGCGGCGCGAGCCGATCTTCTTCATCTCGATGGAATCGGCCGGATCGTCATTGACCGGCTCGGACGGGTCGTTGCCGAGATCCTTCCAGCCAGGCATGTCGACCGAGCGTCCGCCCATCGACAGCTTTGACGAGATAGCCGGGTCGGAAAACAGGATTCCGGCCTGGTAGATCTCGAGCGACTGCACATGTTCCTCGAAAGCATATTGCGCATAGACGGATGGAACGATCGCGTCCGCGATACGGGTATAGGCGTCTGCCATTTTTCTCTTCCTTCAGGTTTGGGTTGGCGGCGGGTGCCCCTCGCCCAGCCTCCGCCTCGCTCGGCTGACCTCTCCCCGGGGGGAGAGGAGACTTGCGACGTCGGCGCGCCTCTTCTCCCCGGCGGGGAGAAGGTGGACGCGAAGCGGCCGGATGAGGGGGCGTTTCAGTGCGGCTGATCGATCGTCAGCGCGGGTTGTTGGGCATCCAGCGATCGGGATTTTCCCCCGCCTCGCGTGCCAGCCGCCGGGCGCGGGCGGGGTCGCTTTTGACGAGGGCTGAAATATCGGTCAGGTTGCGTTCGCCGGCGGCGTTGCGCTTGAACGGATTGGCTCCGCCGAAAGAAGCACCGCCGTCGATCGTGTCTTCCCGGAACATCGCCTCGCCGATCGCCTGGAACGCCCTGGCGATCTGCGGATCGGTCAGCGCCCCATCAGGCAGAAGGATGCCCTTCGCCTTGTAGGCATCGACCAGGCCGAGCTTCTTCATCGCCCGGTTGGCGACCTCCAGTCTCTGGCGAAAGCCGTCGCTGTCGATCGGTCCCCAGTCCCTGACAAGCTCGTCATGGGTGGCTTCCACCGAGCGGGCCAGCGCGATCTCCTGATGCTTGGCCTGCTCGGCCATGTAGCCGACGAACCTGTCGTGATAGGCCTGCGCGGTCTTCGGCGAGGCACCCGCCTCGACCGCCCAGGCTTTGGACGCCTGAGCGAGTTCGTCCGAATAGGCGAAGTTCTCCGGCAGACCTTCCGGCCTGAGGTATTCGACCTTCTCGGAAGAGGTGACCGGACGCATGGTCTCGGGCAGCCGGGCATGAAACCGGTCCCAGTCTTCCCGAGGCGCGTCCGGGGCGGGAACGCGCAGGCTCTCACCCTGCTGCCGCTCCAACTCCGCATAGGATGTGAAAACCCGATCGAGGCTTTCAGGCTTGGTCCAGCCCTTGGTTTCAGCGAGCTTGCGGTTGCCTTCGGAAAGACCGTCAAACCAACTTTTGCCG
>NZ_RZTB01000183.1:0-6762 GCF_003997735.1 Mesorhizobium sp. M7A.F.Ca.MR.148.00.0.0
GTCAGCGCCGCCTTGGTCGCGGCATCGATGATGCCGGCATTGTCGACGACACGGCCGGTGAGCGCGGGGAGATCGGCGGCGAGGGCGGTGAAGGGGAGGAAGAAGAGGCTTAGAAGAGCGAAAAGGAACCCTAGGCTTGCGTTCCGGGGCGCCCCCCTCTGCCCTGCCGGGCATCTCCCCCTCAAATGGGGAGATTGGCCGTCATCTCCGCTTTCGCCAATTTGCAACGTCGCAAGATCGGCGTCAGCGCCGAAGCTGCCAATCTCCCCCCTCGAGGGGGAGATGTCCGGTAGGACAGAGGGGGGTGTTTGCACGCCAGCAGCCCGTCATTTCGCGGGATTTATTCCGATGACAGTCGACGTTCACCCGCCCTGCTTCGTGCCGAAATCGACCTTCGGCGGCTGCATCTTGTCTTCGGCGACAGTGAAATTGGCAAAGGGCTCATTGCCGCGGAACCAGAAGGTCGCCCACAGCACCGAGGGGAAGGTCCTCAGCGTCAGATTGTAGTCCCTGACCGCCTGGATGTAGTCGCGCCGCGACACCGCGATGCGGTTCTCGGTGCCTTCGAGCTGGGCTTGCAGCGCCAGGAAATTCTGATTGGCCTTGAGGTCGGGATAGGCCTCCGAGACCGCGATCAGCCGCGACAGCGCGCTGGTCAGCCCCGCCTGAGCATCCTGAAACTTCTTGAGGGCTTCGGGATCCTTCAGCGTTTCCGGTGTTACCGTGATCTGCGTTGCCTTGGCGCGTGCCTCGACCACCGCGTCGAGCGTATCCTTTTCGTGCGAGGCATAACCCTTCACCGTCTCGACCAGGTTGGGGATGAGGTCGGCGCGGCGCTGATACTGGTTCAGCACCTCGCTCCATGCCGCCCTGGCGTTTTCTTCCGCAGTGGGGATGGTGTTGTAGCCGCAGCCGGCAAGCAGCGGCAGCATAATCGCCATCATCAGGAAGGCGGGCAGCGTGCGGAAAATGGACGGCGAGGCAAGGCGCTGGGCAAACATGATGGGGTCCCTCGGTAGAAGTTGCACGCGAAGCATTACCACAATCAGCGCGCAAGAAAACCGCCCGGGCCGGCAGCCCTCGCCTGGCACGCCCGATGCCGCTGCAAGGCTCTGTGATTGGCCGTGCGAACGCGATAAGGTCCGGCAAAACGGGACATCATCATGGCGGAGCGCCAAGACAGCGAGAAGGAATCGCGCCGTATCCTCGAGCGCATCGCGCACGAGACGAATCCGGCGGGCGACTCGTTTGCGGGGCGGGCCGCGAAAGGCATGCGCGATCACGTCACCGCGGCCGATGCCGATCGCGCCGATCCGATCGAAGTCTGGGGCACCCGCTTTGGCCGCACGCTGGGCCTGCTGCTGGCGCTGGGCCTGATGGTCTGGCTCGTGCTTTACGTCATCCGGGGCAGTTAGGAATCAAACGACAATGAGCGCCGAACAAACCGACGCGCCGCGTGCGGTCATCGTCATTTCCAGCCATGTCGCGCGCGGCTCGGTCGGCAACCGTGCAGCCGTCTTTGCGCTGGAGACCCTGGGGTTCCCGGTCTGGGCGGTGCCGACCGTCATCCTGCCCTGGCATCCCGGCCATGGACGGGCAACACGGATCGTACCGCCGCTCGACCAGTTCAAGGCGCTGATGGCCGATCTCGAGCGGGCGCCATGGCTGGGTGAAGTCGGCGCCGTGTTGTCCGGCTATCTCGGCGAGGCCGGCCAGGCCGAGGCCGTCGCCTCGCTGGTCGCCGCGGTGAAGGCAAGGACACCCGGCGCTGTCTATATCTGCGATCCGGTGATGGGTGATTCGGGCGGCCTCTACGTGCCCGAGCCGACAGCCATCGCCATGCGCGACCGGCTGATGCCGATCGCCGACATAGCCACCCCCAACCGCTACGAACTGGAATGGATGGCCGGCGCCGCGTTGCCCGACCTGAAATCGGCGATCGCGGCAGCGCTCCACGCCGGACCATCGACCATGCTGGTCACCTCTGCGCCGTCGATGATGACGGGCGGCACCGGCAATCTGCTGCTCGATAGCAGCCAGGCGCTGCTCGCCGAACATCGCCTGATCGACAAGCCGCCGAATGGCCTGGGCGATCTGACGGCGGCCGTCTATCTGGCACGTATCCTATCCGGCCAGCCGCCGGTCAAGGCGCTGCAATCGACGACGGCGGCGGTCTACGAGATCCTGGCGCGCACCGCCAAGCGCGGCGGCGACGAACTGCAGCTCGAAACCGATGCGCAGAGCCTGTCGCATCCGATGGCGATGGTCCAGCTTCGCCACCTCACGCATCCGGGGCGGGGCCGCCGGGCGTGACGTCGACTGAGACCGTGCTTGTCGGCGTCGACGGCTGCAAGGCCGGCTGGATCGCCGTCCGGTGCGCTTTTGGCATGGCACCGTCGGTCGGTGTCTTTGCAACCTTCACTGCCCTGCTCGCATCCCTTCCCGAAGACGCTGTCATCGCTGTCGACATGCCGATCGGCCTGCCCGACTTTTCGGGCAAGGGCGGTCGCGGCCCCGAAGCGCTGGTGCGGCCGCTGCTCGGGGCGCGCCAATCCAGCGTCTTCTCGATCCCCTCCCGTGCCACGCTCTATGCGGAGACCAATGATTTCACCACCATCGAAGCCTGGTATGCCGCGCACATCAGGGCAAGCGAGGTGGCCTTGACCACATCCGACCCGCCGCGCGGAGTCTCGATCCAGACGTTCGGCATTTTTGCCAAGATCCGCGAGATCGACGCCCTGCTGATCGCGCGACCCGATCTGCGCGGCCGCGTGTTCGAATCGCATCCTGAAGTCGCTTTCTGCCGCTTGAACGGCGATCAGGCCATGCAACTGCCGAAGAAGATCAAGGGCAGCATCAATCCGGCCGGCATGGCGGAACGCAAGGCTCTGCTTTGCCGGAATGGCTATGACACGGCCTTTCTCGACCAGCCGCCACCGCGCGGCGCCGCCGCCGACGATTTCCTCGACGCGGCCGCGATGACGCTGATCGCCGGTCGCATCGCCAGCGGTGAGGCACGGCCGCTGCCCGACCCGCCGGGCCGCGACAGCTTTGGCATTCCTGTCGCCATCTGGGCGTAACGCTGTTGGCCAAGGTTGCGCTCGATGCATGGCATTTCTAGCCAGCCCTCATAATTCTGCATTGCTCGCGACCGGCTTTTGCCGCTAGAGCCTCTCTAGACCGCAACGAGCTGCCGCATCCAACCCGGAAAGGCTCCAGACGCCGCCCATGTCCCATCTCCCTGAACATCTTCTCGCCGGCTACCGCAATTTCATGAATGGCCGCTATCTCACGGAGAGCGGGCGCTATCGCGATCTCGCTCGCGAAGGCCAGGCGCCGGAGACGATGATCGTCGCCTGCTGCGATTCGCGTTCGGCGCCCGAGGCGATCTTCGATGCCGGGCCCGGCGAACTCTTCGTGCTGCGCAATGTCGGCAATCTGGTGCCGCCCTATGCTCCCGACGGCGAGTTCCATTCGACCTCGGCGGCGCTTGAATTCGCCGTACAGAGCCTCAAGGTCAAGAACATCGTCGTCATGGGTCATGGCCGCTGCGGCGGCATCCGTGCAGCGCTCGACACCAATTCCGCGCCGCTTTCGCCGGGCGACTTCATCGGCAAGTGGATGAGCCTGATCGCGCCGGCGGCCGAAACCGTCTCCTCCAGCACCTTCATGACCGCGTCGGAGCGCCAGACCGCGCTGGAGCGCATCTCGATCCGCTATTCCATCGCCAACCTCAGAACCTTTCCCTGCGTCTCGATTCTCGAGGGCAAGGGGCGACTGTCGCTGCATGGGGCCTGGTTCGATATCTCGACCGGCGAACTCTGGACGATGAACAAGGAAACCGGCGATTTCGAACGGCCGGAGCTGGGATGAACACAGCGGCGCGCAAGGTGGTAAACATCAGGTCGGCCGCTTTGACGGCGGCCGCGCTGCTGATAGCGATTATTGCCGCCCGCGCCGATGATCCTGCCCTCATCAGCCGCTGGTATTCGGCGCTGCTGGTCGCCGACCGCACCGAACTGTCCGACCTGCTCGCCGATGATGTCCGCATCAAGCTGGACGACCTCGGCATCGTGCAAAGCAAGCAGGAATTCATCGCCTCGATGGACGAATGGAAAGGTGCGGTTGCGGGCGCAGCGATCCGGCATCGAATCGAAAAGAGCGAAGGCGGGGTCACCACCGTGGTCGCCTGCTACGACTTTCCCAACAATGACAAGCTCATGCATGAGACTTTCGCGGTGACCGACGACCGCATCACCGCCAGTTCGCAAGCGGCAATCGCCGAGACGTGCGACGGCTTCTGACGCCATCCTGAGGGCCGAGCCGTTGCGCCTTGCGAGGCCTCGCCCTACATCGGGGACGACCAAACCTCTCCCCGTCAACGATCGAAAGACTGTCCATGCCTTCCACGAAAGCCGTCGACCTCGCCGCCCATCCGCTGACCGCGTGGCAAGGGCCGCTCGGCCTGCCCGATTTCACGCGCATTGGCGACGGCGACTTTTCCCCGGTCTTCGACGCGGCGCTGAAGGCGCACGAGGCCGAGATCGAGGCGATCGCCGGCAACAAGGATGCGCCGACCATCGAGAACACGCTTGCCGCGCTGGAACTCGGCGGCGAAGCGCTCGATCGCGTCTCGTCGATCTTCTGGTGCCGCGCCGGCGCCTACACCAACGAGACGATCCGGGCGCTGGAGCGCGACATCTCGCCGAAAATGTCCAGGCATTTCTCGGCGATTTCGATGAATGAGCGGCTGTTTGCCCGCATCGACGATCTCTACCAGCGCCGCGAGAGCCTGAAGCTCGACGCAGAGACCCTGCGGGTCCTGGAAAAGACCTGGAAGGGTTTTGTCCGCTCCGGCGCCAAACTCGATGCCGACGGCAAGAAGCGGCTGGCCAAGATCAGCGAGGAATTGTCCTCGCTCGGTACCAGCTTCGGCCAGAATGTGCTGGCCGACGAGAGCGACTGGGCACTGTTCCTCGATGAGGCCGACCTTGCCGGCCTGCCGGACTTCGTGAAAAGCTCGATGGCCGAAGCCGCCGAGATACGCGGCCAGAAGGGCCGCTACGCCGTCACCCTGTCGCGCTCGATCTACGAGCCGTTCTCGACCTTCTCCGAGCGCCGCGATCTGCGCGAGATCGCCTTCCGCGCTTTCACCATGCGCGGCCAGAATGGCGGCGCCACCGACAACACGAACGTGGTGCGCGACATGCTGCGCCTGCGCGCCGAGAAGGCAAAGCTGCTCGGCTACGCCTCCTTCGCCGCGCTGAAGCTCGATGACACCATGGCCAAGACGCCGAAGGCCGTGCACGCGCTGCTCGATCCGGTGTGGGAAAAGGCGCTGGAGAAGGCAGCAAGCGACCAGATCGAATTGCAACGGCTGGCGACGGAGGCCGGCAGCAACGAAAAATTTGCTGCCTGGGACTGGCGTTTCTACCAGGAGAAACTGCGCGCGGAAAAATTCGCCTTCGACGAGGCGGAGCTGAAGCCCTATTTGCAGCTCGACCGCATCATCGACGCTTGCTTCGATGTGGCGACACGGCTGTTCGGCATCACCTTCGAGGAGAAGAAGGGCATCGCTGCCTGGCACCCCGACGCCCGCGTCTTCGTGGTGAAAAATGCCGACGGCAGCGAGCGCGGCCTGTTCCTCGCCGATTATTTCGCCCGGCCCTCGAAGCGCTCCGGCGCCTGGATGAGCGCGCTGCAGTCCGGCTACAGGCTCGGCCACGGTGCGAGCCCGGTGATCTACAACATCATGAACTTCGCCAAGCCGCCGGCCGGCGAGCCCGCGCTGCTGTCGGTCGACGAGGCGAAGACGCTGTTCCACGAGTTCGGCCACGCGCTGCACGGCATGCTGACCGACGTCACCTGGCCCTCGGTTTCGGGCACCTCGGTCAGCCGCGATTTCGTCGAACTGCCCTCGCAGCTCTACGAGCACTGGCTGACCGTGCCGGCGGTGCTGGAAAGACACGCGCTGCACGTCAAGACCGGCAAGCCGATGCCCAAGGCGCTGCTCGACAAGATGCTGGCCGCGCGGACTTTTGGCGCTGGCTTTGCAACAGTAGAGTTCACCGCATCCGCGCTGATGGACATGGCTTATCACGCACGGCCGGATGCGCCTGAAGTACCACTTCGTTTCGAAACCGAAACGCTTGCAGAGCTGCACATGCCGGACACCATAGCCATGCGTCACCGCACCCCGCATTTCGGCCACGTCTTCTCCGGCGACGGCTATTCGGCCGGCTATTATTCCTACATGTGGTCGGAAGTGCTCGATGCGGACGCTTTCGCCGCCTTCGAGGAGACCGGCGACCCCTTCAACCCGGCGCTCGCCGAACGGCTGCGCAAGAACATCTACGCCGCCGGCGGTTCGAAGGATCCGGAAGAACTCTACACCGCATTTCGCGGCAAGATGCCGTCGCCCGAAGCGATGATGGTGAAGCGGGGATTGGTGTAGCACCGGATAATCTCCCCCCTCGAGGGGGAGATGGCCGCGAAGCGGCCAGAGGGGGTCGGTTCGACCGGGCTCGGCCTGCTGCGGCAGAAGAAGGTTGGCGCATTATGTCAGGCGACCCCCTCTGTCGGCTTCAGCGACATCTCCCCCTCAAGGGGGGAGATTGCCAGCATCCTTCCAAGGATCCGTCACCCTTGGCCACACCGGCCGCGTCAGCTTCTTGTAATCGGTCACCGCCGGATTGCTGGGATACGAGCTCGGCGCCGAGACATAGATGATCTCGGCGGCGATCGGCTCGAAGCCGGCGTAGA
>NZ_RZTB01000184.1:0-6706 GCF_003997735.1 Mesorhizobium sp. M7A.F.Ca.MR.148.00.0.0
ACCTGTCGACGCGCTGGCCCGACTTCAAGCCCGACATGCCGGTGCGGCCGTCGGTGGTCGCTATCACCAGACAGGGCCGCGGCAAGATCGCGGTCTGATTGCCCACTCGCATGGGCAGCAGCGGAGCAGGATTTGCACCGCGGCTGCGCCTTGAAGCCGCGGCATGTATCCCTTGGGCTGCGGAGCAGCTCCAGGGGTCTGCGCCGCGTCGCTTCGCTCCTTGCTCCGCCCCAGGATGACGAGGTGACGGGGTGAAGCGGTCAAGCCTCGGGAAAGATTGGCAATTTAAACGTGGCGCCCTAGGTCTTTATCAGGAGATCGCCATGTCGAAGTCCGTCTATGACCGTGGCTTGCTCAAGCCAGCCGATATCGCCAAGCTGCAGCGCGTGTTCGACGAGGCCTGCCGGCGGCGCGAGGCACATCCCGATTCAGCCGACGCGCGGGAAATCGCGCTTAACCTGCTCGCCTTGCACAATGCCGGCATGGTGGAAGAGGACATGCTGATGGAAGCCGTCGGTTTCCGGCGGCTGGAACCGAAATCAGCGTGATGCGCTGGATTGGTGCGAGGCCGACCTTGCAATTCGTTTGGCGATCGCCTTGGCCAGGATGCCGGCATTGGCGAAGCAGCCGCGAATGCTTGGCCGCATGCCGGTGAACCACAGACCGGGCAATTTTGGATCGGCTTCGCCACCGTTGAAGAGCGGAACGCCCTTGGCGTCGAGCACGCCGAGCTTGCCGACCATGGGCTCCAGCCCCGTGCGGTAGCCTGTCGCGGCAATGACGATGTCGGGATAGATCAGGCTGCCATTGGCCAGGATCACGCCATCGCGGGTGAATTCCCGTATGCCCGGCACGACGGTGATCTTGCCGGCCTTGATGGCGCCGACGGCGCCGTCGTCGGCCGCGATCGCGGTGTAATCCGAGCTCAGGCGGCTGGCGCCGCCCGCAGGCGCGGGCGGCAGGCCGAATTTGGTCAAGTCGCCGAAAACCAGCCGCTGCGTTGCCGCCATCACCGCATCGGCGAGCCGCAACGGCAAGCGCGCCATGATCGGCGAAAGCCGGTGCACGGCGATCTTGCAGATGCGCTTGGGCAGCAGGGCGGGACCGTTGCGGGCCGACAGCCAGATGGCGGCCGTGTCTATGCCGGCCAGATGATTGAGCGCATCGAAGCCCGAATTGCCGGCGCCGACGACCAGCACTTTTTGGCCCGCATAGGCTTGCGCGTCACCGAAATCCGCCGAATGGATGATGCGCCCGACGAAACCCTTCATGCCTTTCCATTCGGGGGTGAACGGCTGCCTGTCGCGGCCGGTGGCGATGACGACATTGCGGGCGAAGCGCGGTCCGGCGCTGGTGCGCAATGCCCAGTGGTCGCCCTTGAAGGTGATCTCTTCGACCGCGACGCCAAACTGCACCGGCAGCCGGTTCTCCTTCTGGAAATCGTTCATGTGGCGGATGACGACCATTCTTTGCGGAAAGGCGGGCGTGCCAGGGGGAAAGGCGAGACCAGGCAGCGAAGAAAGATCGCGATGGGTGTTGAGATGCAATTGCTGGTGGCGCCGGTGCCAGGGCTCGGCCAGCCGGCTTTCCTTTTCCAGGATCGCCGTAGGCACGCCGGCGTTCATCAAGGCATGCGCGGCGGCCAGCCCGGCAGCACCGGCGCCGACAACGATTGCCGGCTCGACCGTGGCCGGCAGATCCGCAACCGATCTGATTGTCGTATCAGTCATTCACTCGAATCCCATTGGACGTCCCGCCGCAAGGCTCGCAGGACGCTGTAACCGTTTGATCGCGCGCAGGATCCCCTGCAGCAAACCGCGGCCGAATTTCGAGCGATGCGATTTAGCGCCACACGCCGGGCCGCGATTGCGCTCTATATGGCATATGCGCGATATCAACGGTAATCAGTTCGCGGCAATGTGATTGATTCGAGGCCTTGGGTGGCTGGCGGGTCTCGGTTATCCCCCACGCGCATGCCCGAAATCGAGTCCGATTTTCGAGTTATGCGCAGAATCAAAGTGTTACAGCACCTTGGCGCGTCCTGGACGGCCGGCGCTGTATGCGGCACGCGGAATCTCGACCATGCCCTCCTTGCGGTTCTATTTCGACAAGATCCTTGAGGCCGCCGCGCCCGAGGTCGAGCGGCAGGCGCTGACCCATATCGAACGCCTGGCACTGGTGCGCCGCTATGGCGACTTCTCGCTCGCCTATTCCACCGCCGTGCAAGGCAAGCTTTCCTATTTCGGCGATGCCGACGGCTACATCGCCTTCGGTACCAAGATGAAGCACCATTTCGCGCTCGGCGACCCGGTGGCGGCTCCGGTGCGTCGGGCCGATTACATCAAGCGCTTCGTCGAGACCGCCGGCAGCCCATGGTTCGTGCAGGTCGGCGAGGACACCGCACGCGTGCTGGCCGGCCTTGGCTACAAGGTCAATCGCCTCGGCATGGACACCCGCCTCTCCCTGCCCGAGCATGATTTTTCCGGGAAGCGCAACGAGACCGTGCGCTACTCCGAACGCTGGTTGCTGAGGAAGGGCTTTTCGTTCGAAGAGGACAAGCGCACGATCTACCTCGACGAGATCGCCCGGCTTTCGGAAAACTGGCGCGGCGACCGCATCGTCAAGCGCTGGGAGATGGGTTTTCTCAACCGCCATTTCGCCGACCATCTCGGCACCGACATGCGCCGTTTCGTCCTGCACGGTCCCGATGGCGAACTGGTCGCTTTGCTCGACTTCGACCCGTTGTTTGCCGACGGCAAGGTCATCGGCTACACCACCGCCTTCAAGCGCAAGCATCTCGACGCCTCACCGCATGCCGAGATCGGCCTGACCAAATTCGCCGTCGACCGTTTTCGCGAAGAGGGCATCTCGGTGGTCACACTCGGCCTGTCGCCGCTCGTCGATGTGGGCCCGAGCGGATTTGCCGAAAGCGATTTCTGGCGCAATGCCTTCCAGCGCGCCTATTCTTCTCCCTGGGTCAATCGGCGCAGGTTCAACCTGCAGGGCCAAGCGGCGTTCAAGCGCCGCTTCCACGGCGTCGAGGAGCCGGTCTACATCGCCTTCCGAAAGGGGACGTATGTCGAGATGCTGGGGTTGCTGCGGCTGGTCAAGGCGATCTAGGTCTGGCGATATTCAGGTGAGGCCGCCTGCAAATGGCGGCTTCCTGCGCTTCCCTAGTTCTACTGCCACGCAGTAGAACTGAGCTCACGTACAAAAAGTACGCTCCGCTCCGGTTCTCGGAATCCATCATTTTCGACTCGGCCTGACCTGAATCTCAACAGACCTAGCGGCGCTCAGGGCGCTTTCGCCGCTCAGTTCCTGAGCCGGTAGCCGGTCCTGAAGATCCAGGCGACGATCGCTATGCAGATCAGCAGAAAGACGATCGTCATGCCGAGGCTGATACCGACCGAGACATCGGACTTGCCGTAGAAGCTCCAGCGGAAGCCGCTGATCAGATAGACGACCGGATTGAACAGCGTCACTGTGCGCCAGATCTCGGGCAGCATGTTGATCGAATAGAAGCTGCCGCCGAGGAAGGTCAGCGGCGTGATGATCAACAGCGGCACCAGCTGCAGCTGCTCGAAACTCTTCGCCCAGATGCCGATGATGAAGCCGAACAGGCTGAAGGTCACCGCCGTCAGCACCAGGAAGGCGAGCATCCAGAACGGATGCAGGATGGTCAGCGGCACGAACAGCGAGGCGGTGGCCAGGATGATCAGACCGAGAAGGATCGACTTGGTCGCGGCACCGCCGACATAGGCGATGACGATCTCCAGATAGGAGACCGGTGCCGACAGAAGCTCGTAGATCGAGCCGACGAATTTCGGGAAATAGATGGCAAAGGAGGCGTTGGAGATCGACTGCGTCAACAGCGACAGCATGATCAGACCTGGCACGATGAAGGCGCCGTAGCTGATGCCGTCGATCTCGGTGATGCGCGAGCCGATGGCCGAGCCGAAGACGACGAAATACAGCGATGTCGAGATGACCGGCGAGACGATGCTCTGCAGCACGGTGCGGAAAGCACGCGCCATTTCCATGCGGTAGATCGCCCATACGGCGCGAAGGTTCATGGCTCCCTCCTCACCAGATTGACGAAGATCTCCTCGAGCGAAGAGTTTTGCGTGTCGATATCGCGGAACTGGATGCCGCCGGCCTCGAGATCGCGCATCAACGAGGCGACGCCGGGCCGCTCGGCCTGATTGTCATAGGTGTAGGTCAGCTGCCCGCCATCGGGCGACAATTCCAGCGCATAGCGCGAGAGCGCCTCGGGAATGGCCGTCAGCGGATTGCGCAGTTCCAGCACCAGCCGCTTGCGGCCGAGCTTGCGCATCAGTTCGGCCTTGTTCTCGACCAGGATGATCTCGCCGCGGTTGATGACGCCGACGCGGTCGGCCATCGCCTCGGCTTCCTCGATATAGTGCGTGGTGAGGATGATCGTGACGCCGTCCTCGCGCAGCCGGCGCACCATCGCCCACATGTCCTGGCGCAGCTCGACGTCGACGCCGGCGGTCGGCTCGTCGAGGAACAGGATGCGCGGCTCATGCGACAGCGCCTTGGCGATCATCAGCCGGCGCTTCATGCCGCCCGACAGGGTGATCGCCTTGGCGTCCTTCTTGTCCCACAGCGACAGGTCGCGCAGCACCTTCTCGACAAAGCCGGGGTTGGCCGGCTTGCCGAACAGGCCACGGCTGTAATTGACCGTCGCCCAGACGCTCTCGAAGGCGTCGATGGTCAGTTCCTGCGGCACCAGCCCGATCAGACCGCGCGCGGCGCGATAATCCTTGTTGATGTCATGGCCGTCGACGGTGACGGTGCCCGACGAACGGTTGACGATGCCGCAGACGATCGAGATCAGCGTCGTCTTGCCGGCGCCATTGGGTCCAAGCAGGGCGAAGATCTCGCCGCGCTGAATGTCGAGATTGACTTCCTTGAGCGCGGTGAAACCGGTGGCGTAGGTCTTGGAGACCCCGGAAATGGACAGGATGGAAGGCATGGATGAAAACGGCTGCTTGAAAGAGGTCCCCTGATATAGGCCGAATGTCGGTGCTTGCAACCGCAAGTCAATGCCCTGCTGACAGTTCTCGACAATCGTGCCGGCCGGCCGTTGCAGGTGCGGCGCACAGGCCCGGAGTTGCACGGCATGCAACCGGAAAAATTGTCCTGTGGCGTTCAGCCTCGCGGCAGGACGCCGCTTTGACCTGAACTCGCTTCGGGCCTATCCTTCGCGAGTATTTGCAGCAGCCGGAGCCCATCATGGACCCGCTCATACTTTCGCGTATCCAGTTCGGCGCGAATATTTCATTCCATATTCTATTTCCGACGATCACCATTGCCCTGGGTTGGGTGCTGCTGTTCTTCAAGCTGCGTTACAACGCGACCAACGATTCCGCCTGGATGCGCGCCTATTTCACCTGGGTGAAGGTGTTCGCGCTGTCCTTTGCCATGGGCGTGGTTTCGGGCGTCACCATGAGCTTCCAGTTCGGCACCAACTGGCCGGGCTACATGGAAAAGGTCGGCAACATCGCCGGGCCGCTGCTGGCCTACGAAATCCTCACCGCCTTCTTCCTCGAAGCGGCCTTCCTCGGCATCATGCTGTTCGGCTTCCGCCGCGTCTCCAACCGCATCCACACGCTGGCGACGGTGCTGGTCGCCGGCGGCACCACCGTCTCGGCGTTCTGGATCATCGCGCTCAATTCCTGGATGCAGACGCCGGCCGGATTCGAGATGCGCGACGGCGTGGCGCATGCGGTCGACTGGTGGGCAATCATCTTCAACCCGTCGATGCCCTACAGGCTGACCCATATGCTGCTGGCGTCGGGGCTGACGGTGTCGTTCCTGATCGCTGGCCTGTCGGCGCTGCGCTATCTCACCGGCGACCGCTCGGAATCGATGTGGAAGGCGCTGCGCACCGGCGTCTTCACCGCGGCGATCCTGATCCCGATCCAGATCTTCGCCGGCGACCAGCATGGGCTGAACACGCTGGAGCATCAGCCGCAGAAGATCGCCGCCATGGAGGCCAACTGGAACACCGGCCCCAACGTGCCGCTGGTGCTCTTCGCGCTGCCCGACGAGGCGGCGAAGGAAAACAAATTCGAGATCGCCATTCCCGATGGAGCCAGTCTGGTGCTGCGGCACTCGGCCAGCGGCGTGGTGCCGGGACTGAACGACTATCCCGGCAATCATCCGCCGGTCTTTCCGGTGTTCTGGGGTTTCCGCATCATGGTCGGCACGGGCATATTGATGCTGCTCGTCTCATGGTCGGCGGCCTTCTTCCTCAAGCGCCGGCACAGCCTGCCGAAGCCGCTGGCGATGCTGATGGTGCCGATGGGGCTGTCGGGCTGGCTGGCGACGCTGGCCGGCTGGTACACCACCGAAATCGGCCGCCAGCCCTGGCTGGTGACCGGCGTGCTGAAAACCGCCGACGCGGTTGGCCCGGTGGCCGGCAGCCATGTCGCGCTGACGCTCGCCATATACCTCGTTCTCTATGTGCTGTTGCTGATCGCCTATCTCGGCGTGCTGGTGCACCTGGCGCTGAAGGCGGCGAAGGACGGCGACAACTCGCCGTTGCCCGGCGTGCTCAACGCGCCGATGTCGCAGCCGGCTGCGGGGGAGTGATTTGATATGGCACTCCAGCCGGGCGCCGGCGCGGCCCCTCACCTGCCTGCCGGCATCCTCTCCCCGTATAGGGACGGGGAGAGGGGCG
>NZ_RZTB01000185.1:0-2773 GCF_003997735.1 Mesorhizobium sp. M7A.F.Ca.MR.148.00.0.0
ATCCCGCACAGCTCTCCGGCGGCCAGCAGCAGCGCGTGGCGATCGCGCGTTGCCTTGGCATGCGACCCAAGATCATGCTGTTCGACGAGCCGACCTCGGCCCTCGATCCCGAGATGATTTCCGAAGTGCTCGACGTCATGGTGGCGGTCGCCGAGGAAGGCATGACCATGATGGTGGTGACACACGAGATGGGCTTCGCCCGCAAGGTCGCCCAGCGCGTGGTGTTCATGGACGCCGGCGCCATCGTCGAAAGCGGCACGCCGGACGAGTTCTTCTCGCACCCCAAGACCGACCGCAGCCGCGCTTTTCTGAGCAAGATTCTCAGACATTGAGGCGCGGTCAGGCCGCCTCTTCCGGATTGCCGCCAATGGCGAACGCAACCCGGCCGCGGCGCCTCAGCAACACGATGGCGAGGAAGGCGATGACGCCGCTCGCGGCGACGACCACCAGCACCCACAGGGAATTGGCGACGGACGCCCGCGCCATCATGAAGGCAAGCGCAAACGGCGCGAAGGCAGAGGTGAACTGACGGGCAGCACTTGCCCATCCGAGCCGCGCACCATAGCCCTCGCGGCCGAAGAGTTCGAGCGGCAAGGTGCCGCCGACGATGCTGGTGAGGCCGGAACCGAGGCCGAACAGCAACACGAACACGAAGGCGCCGGGCAGCCACGGCGTCGTCAGGAGCAGCGCGCACAGCCCGGCTGTGAGCAGCGACGCGGCAATGACGGCAAGGTGCGTTTGCTGCAGGCGGCCGCCAAACAGCATGTTGATCAGCCGGCTGGCGACCTGCGCCGGTCCGAACAGGGTCGAGACGAAGAGGCCTGCGGTTCCGAGCCCCAGCGCCGCCGTCAGCGGCACCATGTGGATGAGGATCGCCGACAGCACGAAGCCCTCGGTGGCGAACCCCGCCAGCATGAGCAGGAATGCGGCCCGGGCGCGCCGCGGATCGAGCGGCGCGCCCGCTTCCGGGGCCGGCCCGCGCTCTTGGCTCGCGGCCGTGGCGTGGCGGCGCGACAGGCGCATCAGCCAGGCGTGGATCGGCAGGCAGAGCCCGAGATTGAGGGCCGCGAACAAAAGATAGACCTCGCGCCATGTGAGATGCGCATGCAGCGCCGAGGTCAGCGGCCAGAACAGGGTCGAGGCGAACCCGGCGATGAGCGTCAGGTGGGTGATGCTGCGTTGCGGCCGGGGAACCCCGATCTGCACGATCGCCACGAAGGCGGCGCTGTAGAGGACGAAGCTGGAGGCCAGCTCCATTGCCAGCAATGCCAGGACGAAGGTCACGCGGCCGGGCGCGACGGCGCACAGCGCCAGCGCCACGGCTGCCGCGACCGAGCCGACGGTCATGATGCGCCCGGCGCCGAAACGGTCGGCCCACCGCCCGGCCGTCGGCGCGAACAGGCTGCCGGCAAATAGCGAGGCCGACAGCGCGCCGAACACCCAGCCCTCCGTCAGGCCGAACTCCCTGGCCATTGCCGGCGCCAGTATCGAGAAGCTGTAGAAGAGCGTGCCGTAGCCGACGATCTGGGTCAGCCCGAGCGCCCAGATCGCCTTGCGCAGGACGGACCCGTCAGGCATCGACGCCGGCCGCCATCGTCTCTCTCGCCTCGGTGCTGGCCGCGGTTCCGCAGCCGCAGCCCGACGCGCCCTTTGCCTTGGCATGCGCATCCTCGACACAGCAGGCATCGACATTGGCGGGGGCAGGCCCGCCGCAGCAGCCGGCGCTTTCCGATGCCGTCACAACGCCGACGGCGCTGCACACGCCGGTTTCCGGCAGCACCAGCCGCACCTCGCGGGCCGCGACATGGTCTCCGGCAATATCGGCGACCACCGAGCGGACCTGCTCGTAGCCGGTCGCCATCAGGAAGGTCGGGGCGCGGCCGTAGGATTTCGAGCCAACGATGGTGAAGCCGGGTTCTGGGTGGGCGAGTTCCCGTATGCCATGAGCGGGAACCGTGCCGCAGGAGTGGAAATTCGGATCAATCAGCGGCGCCAGCGCCGGCGGCGCTTCGACGGCGGGATCGAGCGCGATGCGGATTTCGCTCAGGAACGACAAATCAGGCCGGAAGCCGGTGGCGACGACGATGCGGTCGACGGCCAGGCTGAACGGCTTGCCGGCCAGGCTGGCATCGATGACGAGCCCCTCGCCTTGCGTCTCGATACGGTTGACGGCGAAAGGCGCCAGCATGTTCAGCCTGCCGTCCGTCATCGCCTGCCTGGCGGCCAGCCCAAGCGCGCCACGTTCCGGCAACTGGTCGTTCAGTCCGCCGCCGAGCAGCCTGTCGACGCTGGCGTGGCGCAGCGCCCAGAAGATCTCGGTGCCCGGTGCCGCGTCCTGCAGCTCCATCAGCGCCAGGGCGACGTTGATGGCCGAGTGCCCGCCGCCGATGACCAGGACGCGCTTGCCCGCATAGTCTTCTCTCGCCTTGCCGACCACGTCGGGAATGCCATAGGCGATGCGCGCCGACGCCGCGCCTTCGCCGGGAACCGGCAGCCCGTCGATGCCGATCGGGTTTGGCCGCCACCATGTTCCGGACGCGTCGATGACGGCGCGCGCCAGAACACGGTGCTCGCCGCCGGCATCGCGATAGCGGATGACGAAGGGCGCGTCCTTGCGGCCATCATTGGCGACCTTGTCGTGTCCCTGACGGGTGATCGCGGTGACCTCGGCGCCGAGCTTCAGATTGGCGGCGATCGCGGGAAGCCGGCCAAGCGGCGCCAGATAATCGCGCACGATCTCGCCGCCGGTCGGCAGGCCCTGGCTGTCCGGCGC
>NZ_RZTB01000185.1:2783-6675 GCF_003997735.1 Mesorhizobium sp. M7A.F.Ca.MR.148.00.0.0
GTCCGGCGCCGTCCAGCCGGAGCGGTCGAGCAGCGCCCTCGCCGCCGCATCGATGTTGTATTCCCACGGCGAGAACACCCGCACATGGCCCCATTCGAGCAGTGCTGCCCCAACGCTTTCGCCGCGTTCCAGGACGAGCGGAGTGATGCCGCGCTCGACCAGATGCGCCGCGGCTGCCAGCCCGACCGGGCCGGCGCCGATCACCGCGACGGGAAGGCTTGCCATCATGTCCATAGGTTCGATCCTCCCGGTATGTTCGAATTATAAGCGCAAGAAAATCAAGCCAGTGCTTTGCCGACGGCGGGTGCGCAGGCGGCGTCGGCGCAGCACTCGTCGGCGAGATAACCGATCAGCGCATTCATGCCGGGATAGTTGGCGCGGCAGATCAGTGTCGTCGCCTGCCGCTCCTGCGTGACAAGCCCGGTGTCGACCAGGCGCTTGAGGTGATGCGACAGCGTCGATGACGGGATGTCCAGTTTTTCCTGGACACTGCCGACGGCAAGCCCGTCGTCACCGGCGCGCACCAGGATGCGATAGAGCTGAAGCCGCGTCGGATTGCCGAGTGCTTCAAGCTGGACGGCTGCTTTTTCGAGTTTCATGGAAATAAACTACGCGGCACTTTTCGCGCCGTCAACTTAATTTCGAAAAATATGGAAATAGCATCAGCCGGCGCGTTTGCCCGAGGCGCCTGTGACCACCTCGCCATCCTCCTTGGTGAACGCGCCGATCTCCGGGTTGGGCAGGATGTCCAGCACCTTTTCCGACGGCCGTGCAAGGACGACGCCGAGCGGGCTGACCACGATCGGCCGGTTGATCAGGATCGGATGTGCCAGCATGAAATCGAGGATCTGCTCGCCGGACCATTTCGGGTCGGCAAGGCCGAGTTCGGCATAGGGGGTGCCCTTCTCGCGCAGCAGGTCTCGTGGTGTGATGCCCATCGCGGCGATCAGTTCGACCAGCCTTTGTCGCGACGGCGGCGTCTTCAGATATTCAATCACCTCCGGCTCCTCGCCCGACTGCCGGATGATGGCCAGCGTATTGCGCGACGTGCCGCAATCGGGATTGTGGTAGATGGTGATGGTCATTTCGAGGCCTTCCCAGTCGACATGGTATTCCGGACGGCGCCACCCTTCTCGTACCAGCCCTTGCTGCGGTTCACGATCCACACCACCGACAGCATGACCGGAACCTCGATGAGCACCCCGACCACGGTGGCAAGGGCCGCGCCCGAATTCAGCCCGAACAGCGCGATCGCGGCGGCCACCGCCAGCTCGAAGAAGTTCGACGCGCCGATCAGCGCCGATGGTCCAGCCACGCAGTGCCGCTCGCCGCTGAGGCGGTTGAGCAGATAGGCAAGACCGGAGTTGAAATAGACCTGGATCAGGATCGGCACTGCCAGCAGCACGATCACCAGCGGCTGCGCAATGATCTGCTCGCCCTGGAAGCCGAACAGCAGCACCAGCGTCGCCAGCAAGGCAATCAGCGACAAGGGCTGCAGCGTGGCAAGCAGGGCATCGAGCCCGGCCTGTCCCCTCGCTGCCAGCAGCCGGCCACGAACCAGCTGCGCGACGATCACCGGCGCGACGATGTAGAGTGCGACCGACAGCATCAGCGTGCCCCATGGGACGGTGATCGCCGACAGGCCGAGCAGCAGGCCGACGATGGGCGCGAAAGCGACGATCATGATCGCGTCGTTGAGCGCTACTTGCGAAAGTGTGAAATTCGGCTCGCCGCGCGTCAGGTTCGACCAGACGAAAACCATCGCCGTGCAGGGCGCCGCAGCAAGGATGATCAGTCCGGCAATGTAGGAATCAATCTGCACGGCGGGCAGCCACGGCCGGAACAGCCAGCCGATAAAGAGCCAGCCCAGCAGCGCCATCGAAAACGGCTTCACCGCCCAATTGATGAACAGCGTCACGCCGATGCCGCGCCAATAGGTGCCGACCCTGGCCAGCGAGGCGAAATCGACGCGCAAGAGCATCGGCACGATCATCAGCCAGATCAGCACGGCGACAGGAATGTTGACCCTGGCGATCTCGGCCGACGCGATGGCGCCGAACACGCCTGGCAGCAGATGGCCAAGCGCGATGCCCGCGACGATGCACAATGCCACCCACACCGTCAGATATTTCTCGACGAAGCCGATGCCGGGCCGCACCGCCTCAGCTGCGTTCAGAGCATGATCGGTCATGATGGTTTTCCAGTCATCGCTGCCTCAGCAGTCACAGGTCACGGCATTGATGACGGGCTGGCAGAGCTCCGGCGCGCCATTGCAGCAATCTTCCATCAGATAGGCCAGCAGGTCGCGCAGGCCGGTCATGTCGGCGACATAGCGCACGGTCCTTCCGTCGCGTTCGGGACGGATCAGCCCGGCATGGGCGAGCACCTTCAGATGCGCCGACATGGTGTTCTGGACCGTGTCCAGCCTCGTGGCGATCTCGCCCGCCGGAATGCCTTCCGGTCCGGCGCGCACGAGCAGCCGGAAGACATCCAGCCGCGTCTCCTGGCCAAGCGCGGCCAGTGCATTCAAAGTGCTTTTCTTATCCATATATCCTAATCCTTGGATTTATAGATATCGGCTTCCCAGCGATCTGTAAAGCGTGTCCGCCGCCATCATGTGACGGCAAGCACCTTTCCCGTATCGTGCTGGCGCACGAAGTCCACGCGGGCGCCGTCCCAATGGTAGCTGTAGTGGCGACCCTGCACTGGAATGGTAATGACATCGGGCCAGAAGATGCCGACGCAGCCCCCGCCCGGCATGCGCACGCTGTTCCATACCAGTCCGTCGCTGCCTGCTGCCCGCAGCGCCCGCCCTTCCGCCTGCGAGGCGGAATAGTCGTCCGGGTCGAGCGCGCCGGGCACGGCGTTGACGTCATCGAGGTCGCGGTCGACGCTGCCGATCAGCACGCGGAAGTCCGCCGTCCAGCCCGGCCCCTCGTTGGTGGCACGCATGAATTTCTGGTGGTGGTGGATGGTCTCGGCCAGCGCGACGTCCTCGCTGTCGCCCGCATAGTAGAGGCCGTAGCTGCCATCCGAGAAGCGTCCCGGCCGCAGCGTCGAACAGTGCACGAAGGGCGCCATCACGAAGCTGGCGCCGGGGCCGGAAACCCGCCTTGCGGCCGACACCTTGCCGAGATCGCCGATCTCGAACCTTATGCGCGGGTTGGTCTTCGCCTCGACCGCGGCAAGCGCCTCCCAGTCGCGCGGGTCGGCAATGTCCTCGAAGAGGTCGATGGGCGGATGGATGGAGCGGATGATGCGGAAGGTCTGGGGCCAGTCAACGCGGCGACGGACCGCAAGCCCACTCACCATGCACCACGCTCCGCATCGAGCCATTCGCGCATCGCCGAGAGATCGGAGATTTCGCCGCGCAGCATCAGGTCTAGGGCTGACTGGCCGCCGAAGGCGGCATTGGGCTTGCGTATCCAGGCATAGCCGCGCGCCGGGTCCGTGAACAGATAGCGCAGGCCCTTGTGGATGCCCATCAGATGCGCCATGCGGGTGCGCAGGTCGCGGTCGATCCTGCCGACGCCGCCTTCTTTCCAGCGTGCCCAGGTCCGGGCCGACATGCCGCCGAGCAGGATGCAGGCCTCGACGTCGCTAAGATTCCAGGCCTTGAACAGATTGACCGTGGTGCGCGCCAGCGCGCCGGCCTCGTCATCCGATATGACGCTGCCAACCGTGGCCGGTGTCGTGACAATGGACTGAAGCTGCACTTTGTTGCCTCGCTATGGCAGATATATAGCATGCATTTGCCAATTGGCAAGGAGATCAGCAAGGCAGGGCCAGTCGCTTTCAGGCCAATGACGGCTTCCGTCTTGTGAAGGCCACCAATCGCCAAAGTCGGCGCCGCCGCTCATCCGCCTGCCGGCACCTTCTCCCCGTCTGTCTC
>NZ_RZTB01000186.1:0-6558 GCF_003997735.1 Mesorhizobium sp. M7A.F.Ca.MR.148.00.0.0
TGACGGGGAGAAAGTAGCTGGCGCAACGCCATCGCCTTTCCTGCAACATTGGCGATACCGGCGACAACAGCGTCCCTCGCCCCGTTGACGGGAGAGGATGCCGGCAGGCAGGTGAGGGGCAGTGCTAACGTCGACAATTGCCTCTGATCAATGCTTGATGCGATCCCGCATCGCGTACCACAACATCCCCAGCACATAGAGCGGCCCACGCAGCGCCGTGCCGCCCGGGAACGGCATCGGCGTCAGCGTCGAGAACAAGTCAAGCCGCGAGGCATCGCCAGTGATCGCTTCGGCCAGCAGCTTGCCGGACAGCGTCGACAGGATGACGCCCTTGCCGGAATAGCCATGCGCGAAATACACCTCGCCATAGTGCCCGACGTGCGGCAGCCGTGATGTCGTCACCGACACCAGCCCACCCCAGGCGTGATCGATGCGGCAGTCCTTGAGCTGCGGAAAGGTGGCTTCCATGTGCGGCCGCACGAAGCCGGCGATATCGGCCGGCGGTGACGGCGTGTAACGCTCGCCGCCACCGAACAGCAGGCGTCCATCCGCCGACATGCGGTAGTAGTTGACGACGAAGCGGGTGTCGGACACCGCGACATTGGCCGGGATGACATAGCGCTTGCCCTCCAGCGGCTCGGTGGCGACGATGTAGTTGCCGACCGGCATGATGCGGCTGTTGACGCGTGGCTCCAGCCCATTGAGCAGCGCATCCCCCGCCAGCACGACATGTCTGGCCCGAACCGATCCCTTTGCCGTCGAGACCCGGATCGAAGGCTCACGCTCCAGCTTCACCGCCACCGAGTTCTCGTGGATCGTGACGCCGGCCGCAACTGCCGCACGGGCAAGGCCGAGCGTGTAATTGAGCGGGTGCATGTGGCCGCCGAGCGGCTCGTACATCGCGCCATGATATGACGTGTCGACCTTGGCGCGGGCTTCCGCCGCCGACAGGATCTCGGCATGCGGAAATTTCATCACCGTGGCCAGACACTCGGCCTCTTCCTCGAGATCCCTGAGGTCGGAGCCGTTGACCGCGCCGACCAGATGGCCGGTCAGCCTGAGATCGCAATCGATGGCGTGGCGCTCGATGATATCGAGCACCAACCCGCGTGCCTCGAAGGCAAGATCGAACAGCACCTTTGCCCGCTCCGGCCCGTAGAGTTTGACCAGGCCCTTGGCGCCCTTGCGCAGGCCGGGGATCATCTGGCCGCCATTGCGGCCCGACGCGCCCCAGCCGATCTTGCCGCCTTCGAGCAGCACCACCTTCACGCCGCGCTCTGCGGCGTGAAGGGCGGCTGACAGGCCGGTGCAGCCGCCACCGACGACCACCAGGTCGGCTTCGACATCGCCGACAAGCGCCGGATGGTCCGGCGCCGGATTGGCGGTGGCGACATAATAGGATTTGGCGATGTCGAGGCCCGAATTGAAGCCCGTTGAACTGGAAGCCATGATCACACCTTCAGCAGAAGGTGGTCGCGTTCCCAGCTCGTCACCACGCCCTGGAACAGATCGAGCTCCACGCTCTTGACGCGCAGATAGGTCTGGAAGAAATCCTCGCCGAGCAACTCTCGCACCGGGCCGCAAGCCTCGAAACGGTCGAGCGCCTCCTCCATCGTTTTCGGCAGCGTGCTCTTGATCTTGTAGGCATTGCCCGACGCTTCGGCCGAGCGCGCCAGTTTCTGTTCGACGCCAAGATAGCCGGCAAGCAGCGAGCCGGCGATCGCCAGGTAAGGATTGGAATCCGCACCCGGAAGCCGGTTCTCCACCCGCCGCGCCGCGCGGCCCCCGGCCGGCACGCGCAGGCCGCAGGAACGGTTGTCATGCGACCATTCGATGTTGGCCGGCGCGCTGTGGTTCGGCCTTATGCGACGGTACGAATTCACATTGGGCGCAAACAGCGGCATGATTTCCGGGACATATTTCTGCAGGCCGCCGATGAAGTGGCCGAACATTGCGGTGTCGGCATCGTCGCTGCCGGCAAACAGCGTCCTGCCAGCCTCGTCGATGACCGACATGTGCAGATGCATCGAGCTTCCCGCCTGCGCGGCGATCGGCTTGGCCATGAAGGTCGCATGCATTCCGCTTTGCTGCGCGGCCTGGCGCGTCAGCCGCTTGAACAGCAGCACCTTGTCGGCCAGCGGCAGCGCATCGCCATGCAGGAAGTTGATCTCAAGCTGCGCCGTACCCGATTCATGGATCAGCGTGTCGAGCGGCAGGCCGGCCGCCGCGGCGTAGTCGTAGACGCGGCGGATCACCGGCTCGAACTCCTCGAGCGCGGCCATGTCATAGGGATGCTGCACCCCCTCGGCACGGCCATTGGCGCCGATCGGAGCGGTCAGCGGCTGGTCCGGATCGGGATTGGGCGCGGTCAGATAGAATTCGAGCTCCGGCGCCACCACCGCCCGCCAGCCGCGCCTGGCGTAGAGGTCGAGCACGGCGCGCAGCACATGGCGCGGCGAGGCCATCCAGGGCCGGTCGTCCGTATGGAAGGCATCGGCGAAGACATAGGCCTTGCCGGGAGCGGCACCCGGCGCCAGGCACAGCGTCGAGACATCGGGCACCATGCGCATGTCCGGGTCCGAATAGGCAAAACCCTCGTCGATCGAGCCGGAGTAGCGGCCGTCGATGCTGACCAGGAAAGCGCTGCTCGGCAGATAGAGCGCGCGATCTTCCAGCGCCTGGAGGAATTTGGCCGTCGGCAAGGCCTTGCCGCGCAGGACGCCGTTCATGTCGGGCACCAGGCACTCGACTTCGTTGATCCCATGCCGGGTCAGCCAGGCCTTGGCGTCATTGCCGCTGAAGAGCGAGATATTCGCGTTGTTGTCAGGCATTTCGTTCACGTCCGTATCAGAGAGAGTATGGCTTGCGCGGCCACATCCGTTCCAGGTTTCAGCGCCATTTGGGCTGCATTGTCCTTGAGGCGGGCGCGCATGGCATCGTCGGCCAGCAGGCCGAGAATGGCTCTCTCCAACACTCCTTCGGTCCAGGCGTCGCGGCCGATATGGTCACCGACGCCGGTTTCTCCGGCGCGGCGCGCATTGTCGTGTCCGTCCCAGCAATAGGGCATGATCAGTGACGGCACGCCGAAGCGCAGCGCTTCGCAAAAGCTGTTGTTGCCGCCGTGATGGATGAACAGGTCTGACTTCGCCACCACCGAGGGCTGCGGAAACCAGGCGTCGAGATAGACATTGTCCGGCACCGCACGGTAGGCGTCGCGCAGGCCGCCGGCATTGACAATAAAGCGCGCCGGCAGCCTGTCGAAGACGACCAGCATGCGCTCGATCAGGCCGACATCCATGGCGCCGAGGCTGCCGAAGCTGACATAGACTAGCGGCCCCTTGTTGCGCGGAAACACCGGCACTTCGAACGGCCCTTCCGAGCGCACGCAGCCTTCGAGATAGACGAAGCGCGTGGGATCGAGCGGCTCGGCCCGCTCACGACGCACGATCGAAGGCGTCAGCAGCAAATTGAGGTCGGGCGACGCCTCGAGGAACAGGCCCTTCGGCAGCGACGCCAGGCCGGCATCCATGCGAAAGCGATTGAAGCGGTCATGTGCGGGCGCGCAAGCCGCCAGATACCTTGCCTCGAAAGCCGCGCGTTGCGGGTCGTCGGCGCCAAGCCCCGACAGATAGGGAGGCACATTGGCATCCGGCAGCTCGGTCTCGGCGCAGGAGACGACACGCACCCAGGGACAGCCGGCGGCTGATATCGCCGGGAACATGATGACATTGTCGAGCACCACCGCGTCCGGCTTCAGCCGCGCCAGCAATTGGCGCAGCGGCGCCTCGGCATTGACCGCAGTGTCGACGATGGCCTGCCAGGTCGGCGCGACATAGGTTTCCAGCTGGTCGATCGGGCTCAGCCGGAAATGCGGCAGGTGCCGGCGCACGAAAGCCTGCCAGTAGCTCTGGCGTTCGCTGTCGCTCAGCGGCTCGTCGGTCGGCAGCTGGTATTCCTGGAAACCATAGTCGGCAAAGACGCCGGAAAAGCCGGCATGGCAAATGAAGACGGGCCGGGCTCCCTTGGCACGCAATGCCTGCGCGATGCCGACGCAATTCAACGCCGCGCCGAAACTGGCTTCGGGAAACAGCGCGATGGTCGGGCTGGCTTTACGCGTCAATTATTCCTCGTCATTCCGGCCGGCTGATCATGCCGAACAGGGCGGGCGCCCCGCGACTGGCCGCTTGCGGTCGCTGGTTGCGGGAGAGCCGCAGGTGGATGCGAAGCAGATCGGCAGCCACCTCATACTGCAGGCTTTCAAGATGGTCGAGTATAACAAGGTGTTCGCGCAGCGATTGCCGCAAGCGGAAGACGTTGACGCCGGCATAGATGCCCGGTAGCCGGCGCAGCCTGAGATGATCGGCCAGCGCATCGGCAACGAAGCGGTTGGCGCAGCCTTCGGCGAGCATGCCGTGAAAATCGATGTCCAGCCGCTGGAACTCGCGTGTGTCGAAGGCCGCATCCGGCAACGCCACCAGCGCTTCCATGCCCTGGCGCAACGCCGCCGCCCGCGCGCCATCCAGCCGGAAGCCCGGCGTCAGGATGGCCGCGGGTTCCAGCAGCAAGCGGAACTCATAGCTGTCGCCTTGCGCCTCTGGATCGTCGGGCGTGCGCCGAAACAGCCAGGACTGGCCAGGCGCTCGGTCCAACAAATTCTCTTCGGTCAGTTTGTTGAGTGCTTTTAGTACCGTCTTGCGCTCGGCGCTGTAGCGCCGTATCAGCCCCGCGACGGTCACCGTCTGGTCCAGCCGACGCGCCGACCGGTCGCGCAGGATCGCCTCGGCCAACTCGTCCTCCTCGGCGGCGGGCAGTTCCGTGGCGACTGAAGCCTGCGCGGTGAGGTCGATGGCCAGGTGATAACCGGAATCCGCCTCCCAGCGCACGACACCCCGTTCAGCGAGCAGGCCGAGAGCCGCCCGCACCGGCGTGCGCGAGACATTGCACAACGAAGCGATCTGCTGCTCCGGCAAGCGTGCGCCGGGCTCAAAACCGCGCTGCCGCGCCACATCCAGGATGCGCTGCGCCAGATCGAGGTGGTTGGTGCGAGGTCGTCGGGCGGCGGCTTGCATGACTGGTCTCGTGGAAACGACATGACCGCATCGATTTGACCGATCGCCCGCACGGACGCAATCGGCCAGATTCCACGATCGCCTAGCAAATTATGGATTGACGTACTTTTTTCTGCAATAGTACTGTCAGAGCAATCGGCGAGAAAAAGACCGAGGGAACGGGATCGAGGCAGCGGCAAGGGTCGCAAGCGTGGTCCGGCGAATGCAATTCGACGATCAACCGAAATGGGAGTCTGTCATGACCGCTACCAGCCTGCGGCGCCGTGCGCTGAAAACATCTTCGATCGCACTTGGCCTGGCCTTGGCGCTGTCCGCGCCGGCGACGGCTGCCGACCTCGTCATTTCCAACTGGGACGGCTACATGGCGCCTGACGCCATGGCCGCCTTCAAGACCGCCACCGGCGTGTCGGGCGAAGTGGTGGTGCACGCCACCAATGAAGAGATCATGGGCAAGCTCATCGCCGCCGGCGGCAAGGGCTATGACGTGGTCTTCGTTTCTTCGCCCTTCGCCGAGGTGCTGAACAAGCTCGGCCTGACCGAGCCGATCGATCACGCCAAGATACCGAACCTCGCCAATCTCTATCCCGAGGCAACCAAGCTGCCGCACGATGCCGGCAATGCATTCTCGGTGCCCTACACCTGGGGCACCACCGGCCTCTGCTACCGCTCGGACCTGATGAAGGTCGCGCCGACCAGCTGGAGCGACCTGCTCGCGCCATCCGACGAATTGAAGGGCAAGACCACCATGCTGGCGACCGACCGCTGGCTGCTGGCCGCCGGCCAGCTCGACAAGGGCTATTCGGTCAACGAAACCGACCCGGCCAAGATGGCTGAGGTCAAGGATCTGCTGATCTCGGCCAAGAAGACCCTGCTCGCCTATGACGACACCACCTTCTATTCCAAGCTGGTGTCCGGCGAGGCGCTGATGGTGCAGGCATGGGACGGCTGGTGCAATTACGGCATCGCCGAAAAGCCCGAGATCAAATACGTCATTCCCAAGGAAGGCTCCGACCTCTGGGTCGACACGATGGTGGTGATGAAGGCCTCCGCCAACAAGGACGCCGCCTTCCAGTTCATCAACTTCATGCTCGACGCCAAGAACCACGCCTGGGCGGCGCAGAACATCGACTACAAGGTGCCGAACAAGCCAGCGATGGAAAGCCTGCCGGCCGATTTCCTGGCCAAATTCCCCAACATGGCGATGCCGGTGGCCGACCTCGTCAAGTTCGAGCAATTGCGCGACGTCGGCGACGCCCAGCGCGACTATTCGAAGATCGTCAGCGAGATCAAGGCGGCGCAGTAGGGACTGTTCCAACAGCATCCTGGAATCAAGCTTGCGTTCCGTGTCGCCCCCCTCTGGCCTGCCGGCCATCTGCCCCTTAGCGGGGGAGATTGGCTGGCTTGCAGGCTTTCGCCAATCTTCGGCGCAGCTCCCCCTCATCCGGCCGCTTCGCGGCCACCTTCTCCCCGTTGGGGAGAAGAGGAAGGC
>NZ_RZTB01000187.1:0-6483 GCF_003997735.1 Mesorhizobium sp. M7A.F.Ca.MR.148.00.0.0
TGGTCTTGCGCATATTGTCATGCGGGACGAGGTCGTAGGAGCCCTGTTCGAACAGTTTCAGGACCTGATCATCCGACATCGCCTTTATCGCAGGCGCAGGAGCGCCAGCAGGAGCCTTGGCGGCAGGCGCCGCCTGGGCACCGCCACCGGCAATCGCCGCGTCGACATCCGCCTTCACCACCCGGCCATGTGGGCCGGTGCCAGTCACGGCAGACACATCGACACCGGCCTCCTTGGCTATGCGGCGTGCAAGCGGCGACGCGAAGGTGCGCTCGCCAGCCGCATGGCCGTTGGCAACCGGAGCCGCATCTGCCTTGGATGCGGTCGCGACCGGTTCGGCCTTGGGTGTCTCAGCCTTCGGTGCGTCAGCCTTGGGAGCCTCCGCTTTCGGCGTCTCGGCTTTGGCTGGTGCGGCAGCATCGCCGCTTTTCGCGGCAGCGCCCGCATCCTCGCCCTCTCCGGCGAGCACGGCGATCAGCGCGTTGACCTTGACGCCTTCGGTGCCGGCGGGAACGACCAGCTTTGCCACCGTGCCCTCATCGACAGCCTCGACTTCCATCGTCGCCTTGTCGGTCTCGATCTCGGCGATGACATCGCCCGGCGAAACCTTGTCGCCCTCTTTCACAAGCCACTTGGACAGATTGCCCTCTTCCATCGTGGGCGACAGGGCCGGCATGGTGATGTTGATTGGCATTTTGTCCTCCCGCCCGGTTCAGCGATACGTGACGGCTTTGACCGCCTCGATGACTTCGCCGACATTCGGCAACGCCAGCTTCTCGAGGTTCGCCGCATAAGGCATCGGCACATCCTTGCCGGCGATGGTGATGACCGGCGCGTCAAGAAAATCGAAGGCGCGCTGCGACACCTGGTTGGCGATATGGTCGCCGACCGAGTTCTGCGGATAACCTTCCTCCACCACCACCAGGCGGTTGGTCTTCTTGACCGAGGCGATGATGGTGTCGAGATCGAGCGGCCGGATCGTGCGCAAGTCGATGATCTCGGCATCGATGCCAAGGCCACGCAGTTCCGCTTCAGCCTTGACCGCATAGGTCATGCCAATGCCGAAGGAGACGATGGTGACATCCTTGCCTGATTTATGGATGCGCGCCTTGCCGATCGGCAACACGAAATCGTCCAGCTTCGGCACGTCGAAGGACTGACCGTAGAGGATTTCATTCTCGAGGAAGATGATCGGGTTCGGATCGCGGATCGCTGCCTTCAACAAGCCCTTGGCGTCAGCGGCGGTGTAGGGCATCACCACTTTCAGGCCCGGAATGTGGCTGTACCAGGCGGCATAGCACTGCGAGTGCTGAGCGGCGACGCGTGCGGCGGCGCCGTTCGGTCCACGGAACACGATCGGCGCGCCCATCTGGCCGCCCGACATATAGAGCGTCTTGGCGGCCGAGTTGATGATCTGGTCGATCGCCTGCATGGCGAAGTTGAAGGTCATGAACTCGACGATCGGCTTCAGGCCGGCCATCGCCGCACCCACGCCAACGCCGGCAAAGCCATGCTCGGTGATCGGCGTGTCGACGACGCGCCGCGGCCCGAATTCCTGCAGCAGGCCTTGCGTGATCTTGTAGGCGCCCTGGTATTCGGCAACCTCCTCGCCCATGACGAAGACATCGCCGTCGCGGCGCATTTCCTCGGCCATCGCATCGCGCAGCGCTTCGCGCACCGTGGTCGAGACCATTTCCGTGCCGGCTGGAATGTCCGGCTCGGCGGCGATTTCCGTCTTCGGAGCAGCAGCCACCGGCGCATCCGGCTTTGCGGCCTCCGCCTTATCCTCTGCCGCCGCCGGAGCCTCTGCCTTTGCAGGCGCTTCCGCCTTGGCGGGCGCTGCGGCCTTGCCGATATCCCCGGCACTTTCGCCGTCCTGTAGCAGCACGGCGATCGGTGTATTGACCTTGACGCCTTCGGTACCGGCGGCGATCAGGATCTTGCCCAGCGTGCCTTCGTCAACGGCTTCGACTTCCATCGTCGCCTTGTCGGTCTCGATCTCGGCGATGACGTCGCCGGCGACGACTTTGTCGCCCTCGTTCTTCAACCACTTCGAAAGATTGCCCTCTTCCATGGTCGGCGAGAGAGCGGGCATGAGAATTTCGATCGGCATGTCCTTGCCCTCCCGTTACAATACGATATCGGTCCAGAGCTCGGACGGATCCGGCTCCGCGTCGTTCTGGGCAAATTCGGCGGCATCCGCGACAATGTCGCGGACCTCCTTGTCGATGGTCTTGAGCTCGTCCTCGGTCGCCCACTTCTTTTCCATCAGCCGTGCCTTGACCTGCTCGATCGGGTCATGGTCCGAGCGCATCTTCTGCACTTCTTCCTTCGAGCGGTATTTGGCCGGGTCGGACATCGAGTGACCGCGGTAACGGTAGGTCTGCATTTCGAGAATGATCGGCCCGTTGCCCGCGCGGCACCATTCGGTCGCCTGGTCGCCGGCGGCCTTGACGGCGCGGACATCCATGCCGTCGACCTGGATGCCGGGAATCTTGAACGAGGCGCCACGGTGCGAAAAATTGGTTTCCGCCGAAGAGCGCGACACCGAGGTGCCCATGGCATAGCGGTTGTTCTCGATGATGTAGATCACCGGCAGCTTCCACAGCGAGGCCATGTTGAAGCTTTCATAGACCTGGCCCTGGTTGGCCGCGCCATCGCCGAAATAGGTCAGCGAAACATTGTTGTTGTCGCGGTAGCGGTTGGCGAAGGCCAAACCCGTGCCGAGCGACACCTGCGCGCCGACGATGCCGTGACCGCCGTAAAAGTGCTTTTCCTTGGAGAACATGTGCATGGAGCCGCCCTTGCCCCGGGACAGGCCGCCCCGACGCCCGGTCAACTCGGCCATGACGCCGCGCGGCGACAGTTCCATCGCCAGCATGTGGCCGTGGTCGCGATAGGCGGTGATCATCTGATCGCCGTCGATCAGCGCCATCTTCATGCCGGTGACGACCGCTTCCTGGCCGATATAGAGGTGGCAGAATCCGCCGATGAAACCCATGCCGTAAAGCTGGCCGGCCTTTTCCTCGAAGCGGCGGATGAGCAGCATGTGCCGGTAGGCGGCAAGCTCTTCGTCCTTGGTGAATTCGGCAGGCTTGGGGGCGGAAAGCCCCGATTTGCCGTCGGATTTGGATTTGGCAGGCGCTTTTCTGGCGGCGGTGGCCATGCATCACTCCCTGTTGGCGTCTCTTTGTGGACATTAGAGCAGGATGAAATCTGCTCTGGGGAGATCAGCTCCTCCCCACCGATTTTAGGGAGGCTAACACGCGTCAAAGCGTTGCGCCATGCCGAATTTGCATAGCTGGCATGCGCCTAAGCGATTAAAATCATTGAAAATATTGATGATTAACTTGAAGTCAGTTATTTCGCCGAGGTCGGCAACATAATGGTGATTTCGTCGGCCTGGGACAGATTGAGCGCCCTGCGTGCCTGCTCATCGAGCATGTCCTTCTCAAGCGTGCCTTCATGCATCAGCCGAACGCGGCGCTCAAGTTCCATGCGGCGCGCCTTGATCGCATCGAGCTGGCCTTGCAGCGCAACTGTCTGGGCTTCCAGCTGATATTTCGAGTAGATGCCGAATTCGCCGTGATAGGCGTGAAAGCCGAAATAGGCCAGGAACGCCACGCAAAGCGAGGGAATGATCAGCCGGCCGGTGTTTCTCTGCTTGTGCTGACGCGTCCACATCGCCCGATTCCTCTAGAGCATGACGCCGAAAAGTGTGAAGCGGTTTTCGGACGATGCTCTATCTCTTTGATTTAGAGTCGGATTCAGATTTCAGGTCGAACAGACCTGAAATCATCCGGCTCTAGGCCGCGAACTCAGGCGGCTCACGATCTTTTTCGCCCGATTGTGCTTAACGGACGGTTACGGGTGACCTGTTGGGCGGCGTCGAAACAAAAAAGGGCGGGAATGCTCCCGCCCTTTTGTCCGGTATCGATGAGCCGGTGTTTCCGGATCAGCCCTTGACCACCGACTTGCCGGCATAGCTTGCCTGCTTGCCCAGTTCTTCCTCGATGCGGATCAGCTGGTTGTACTTGGCCATGCGGTCGGAGCGCGACAGCGAGCCGGTCTTGATCTGTCCGCAATTGGTGGCAACTGCGAGATCGGCGATGGTCGAATCCTCGGTTTCGCCCGAGCGGTGCGACATGACGGCAGTGTAGCCGGCCTTGTGCGCGGTCTCTACGGCGTCGAGCGTTTCCGTCAGCGAGCCGATCTGGTTGACCTTGACGAGGATCGAATTGGCAACGCCCATGCGGATGCCGTCGCGCAGCCGCGCCGTATTGGTGACGAACAGGTCGTCGCCGACCAGCTGCGTCTTCTTGCCGATCAGGTCAGTCAGGTACTTCCAGCCTTCCCAGTCGTCCTCGGCCAAGCCGTCCTCGATCGAGATGATCGGATAGTCGGCGGCAAGCTTGGCCAGGTATTTGGCCTGGGCCTTGGGATCGCGCGTCTTCTTCTCGCCCTCATAGACGTAGTTGCCGTCCTTGAAGAACTCGGTCGCGGCGCAATCGAGGCCCAGCGCGATCTCGTCGCCCGGCTTGAAGCCGGCCTGCTCGATCGATTCCATGATGAAATCGAGCGCCACCGGAGCGCTTTTCAGGTTCGGGGCAAAGCCGCCCTCGTCGCCGACATTGGTGTTGTGGCCGGCATCCTTCAGCTTCTTGCGCAGCGTATGGAAGATTTCCGACCCCCAGCGTACACCTTCGCGCAGCGTCGGCGCGCCGATCGGCAGGATCATGAATTCCTGGAAGTCGATCGGATTGTCGGCATGCGCGCCGCCATTGATGATGTTCATCATCGGCACAGGCAGGAGATGCGCCTTGGTGCCACCGACATAACGGTACAGCGGCAGGCCGGCGGCATCGGCGGCCGCCTTGGCCACCGCCAGCGACACACCGAGAATGGCGTTGGCGCCAAGCCGGCTCTTGTTGGGCGTGCCGTCAAGCTCGATCATGGTCTGGTCGATATGGATCTGGTTTTCGGCTTCCATGCCGCCGATGGCCTCGAACAGCTCGCCGTTCACCGCTTCGACGGCCCTGAGCACGCCCTTGCCGAGATAGCGGGCGCCACCGTCGCGCAGTTCGACGGCCTCGTGGGCGCCGGTCGAAGCACCCGACGGCACCGCCGCGCGGCCCATCGAGCCGTCTTCGAGAATGACATCGACCTCGACGGTCGGATTTCCACGGCTGTCCAGGATTTCACGCCCGACAATGTCGATGATGGCGGTCATTTGCGATGTCCCCGATTGATCTGAAGAATGCCGCACGTCTTAGCCAAAGTGCTGCAAAAGGCAATCGGCCGGCCGGCAATTATTGCCGCGGCATCAGCCTCTGAACGATTCACGAAGCGCAAATCGCTGTCATCATAAGTCATGTACGGTCGGCTGACTTCCGGTTAAGGTGCAGCGCGCGGGGCGAAACAGGAGGAGTTTCGCCATGTCCCAGTTGAGTGGTATCGTGAGTCTGTTCCTGATCGCGGCGGCATTCCTGACGTCGTGCGACAATCAGCAGTCGCCGCCGAAGGCGATGGCCCCCTTACACGTCAGCGAATAAGCCAGAATACAAAGCGGCCCCGTCTCTCGACGGGGCCGCTTTGTCGTTGCTGTCAATGCCAGTAAGGCGTGACCTTGTAGTAATTGTAAGATTCGTCGCGCGCCGCCTCGCCATCCGCCCCGCTCAATTCGTTGATCGAATAGGCAGGCGCCGCCCTGAGTTGTTCCTTGGAAAACGGCACGACGTAGCCGCCCTTGTCCTCATCATAGTCGAGGCTCGCCCACGGAATGGCGTGATATTTTTCGCCAATGCCGAGGAAGCCGCCAAAACCGATCACCGCGAACATGATGCCGTTCGTCATCTTGTCGAGCATCACATCCTCGATGCTTCCGATGCTCGTGCCTTCGGTATTGTAGACCGATGTACCGATGACCCGTGAGGCGGCGATGGCTTGGGTGTGACCTGTCTGGGTTGTCATGATTTTGCTCCTCATTGTGGTTTAGAACCATACTTGGACAATGAGGGGCGCGGGCGAAGGTTCCCGACTTTTTCGGCGACGCCCGGTCACTCCGCGAGGATGAAGGTAACCTTCATATTGGCGCGATAAGCAACAATCTTGCCGTCTTGGACGACGATCTTCTGGTCCTGGATTCAGGCGCCCTCGACGTTCTTCAGGGTTTTCGAGGCGCGCGCAATTCCCTGTTCGATGGCGTCCTGAAAGCTCTTCTTCGACGACGATGTGATTTCGGTGACGCGGGCGACGGACATGGCTTCCTCCTGCCAAAACGCTCAGTTGAAAGGCAAGCGTATAGCCGGCTCGTGCCTTCCACAAGCGCCGGCAGTCGGCAGGGTATGCGTCCGGCCTTAGAGGGCCTTGGCGATACGGTCGAATGCCATCAGCCGCTCGAGCAGGGCTGGCATGTCCTTTAACGGCAGCATGTTCGGACCATCCGACGAGGTCGAATTGTCAGGATCCTGGTGGGTCTCGATG
>NZ_RZTB01000188.1:0-6408 GCF_003997735.1 Mesorhizobium sp. M7A.F.Ca.MR.148.00.0.0
GGGGTGTTCCAGGGAACGCAAACGTCTTATTTCGCTGGAACACCCCTCATCCGTCTCGGCGCTAACGCGCCGATCCACCTTCTCCCACAAGGGGAGAAGGAAAAAGGCGCTACCTCAAAGCGCCTTCACAGCCACCTTCACCGGCTTTTCGATCTCCAGCGGGTTGCGCAGCGGCAGGCCGAAGTCCCCGGCCTCGATCTCGAACACATCGCCGGCCTCGGTCCTGATGCCATCGGCGAAAGAGAGCGTGGCCGTGCCGAACATATGCACATGCACGTCGCCCGGCTGGCGGAAGGCCGCGTATTTGAAATGGTGATGTTCGAGATTGGCGATGGTGTGCGACATGTTCGCTTCGCCGGACAGGAACGGCTTTTCCCACAGCACCTCGCTGTCACGCACGATGCGCGAGGTGCCGCGGATATCGGGCGGCAGGTCGCCGATCAGGATTTCCGGACCGAACGAGGCGTTGCGCAGCTTGGAATGGGCGAGGAACAGATAGTTCACGCGCTCGGTCACGTGGTCGGAAAACTCGTTCGACAGCGTGAAGCCGACGCGGAAAGGTGCGCCGTCGTCGCCGATGACATAGATGCCGGCCACCTCGGGCTCTTCGCCGGCGTCCTTGGCAAAGGCCGGTGACAGGAGTGCGGCGCCTGGCGCCACCGCCATCGTGCCGTTGCCCTTGTAGAACCATTCCGGCTGCACGCCGATCTGGCCATTCGCCGGCTTGCCGCCCTCCAGCCCCATGCGAAACATCTTCATGGAATCGGTGAGCTGCTCCTCGCCGTCGGCGCTCAGCTTCTTGTGCATGGAATCGCGCGTCGCGGCGGAGCCGAGATGCGTCAGCCCGGTGCCGGTCAGGTGCAGATGCGCCGGATCAGGGTGATTGATCGGCGACAGCAGCCGCCCCTTCTTGTAAGCGGCATCGAGATCGACCGTCTCGCCAAGCCCCTTGCGTTCGATCAGCGCGACGAGGCCGACGCCGGTGCGGGCGGCCTCCATCGCCAGCGAATAGACGCTGCGGGCGCCATTGATGATCCGGGTCTTGCCGCCATTGCGGGCGACGACGCGGATGGTCTCGGCGTCGTCGAGGATCTGGGAGATCAGCATGATGAATCCTCTCTCATTTGCCTTGGCAGGACTGCCAAAACGGCAGACCTTACTCAGCGCGGCCGGGACCTCGTCCATGCCACGGTTTAAATTCTCAGTTCGGATTGCGCTCGCGGGCCTGGACCCTCAGGGACTTCTGTTACCGGCGGGTTGCCGGCAGCGCCGCGATCGTATGCCTCCTGCTTGCCTCGCCTAGAGCAGTTCACCGTTTCACGGAAACGGCGAACCGCTCTAACTCATTGTCTTGGCGCAATTCCAGGCGGAAAACCGTTTCACACTTTTCCTTGGAATTGCTCTTAAGCCCGTTCAAGCCTTGTTCTTGTTGTAGACGTCGAAGATCACGGCACCGAGCAGCACCAGGCCTTTGACCACCTGCTGCCAGTCGACGTTGACGCCCATGATCGACATGCCGTTGTTCATCACGCCCATGATGAAGCCGCCGACCACCGCGCCGATGACCTGACCGACGCCGCCCATCGCCGAGGCGCCGCCGATGAAGACGGCGGCGATGACGTCGAGCTCGCTGCCGAGGCCCGCGGCCGGCACCGCCTGTCCCAGTCGCGCCGCGATGATCAGGCCGCCGAGCGCCGACAGCACGCCCATATTGATGAACACCATCAGCGTCAGCCGCTCGGTGTTGATGCCTGACAGCTGCGCGGCCTTGGAATTGCCGCCCATGGCATAGATACGGCGGCCGATGGTCATGCGCTTGGTGACGAAGACGAACAGCGAGATCAGCACGCCCATGACGAGCAGCACCACCGGCAGGCCCCTGTAGCTGGCGAACTGGTAGACCAGGAACAGCGCCAGCGCGCTGCCGACCAGCGTCTTGACGACGAACAGGGCAAAGGGCTCGGCCTCATAGCCATGGCGTTCGCGCTTGCGGCGCGTCCTCACCCCGAAATAGGCGTAGGCCAGCACAGCGATCAGGCCTAGCACGATCGTCGTCATGTGCAGCGTCAGGCCGCTGCCCATGATGGTCTTGCCGGCCGCGTTCACCGTGGGCGGGATCAGCGTCAGCGGGCCGATGACATCCGGGATGAAGCCGGAGCTGAGCGCCTTGAAGCCATCGGGTAGCGGCCCCACCGAGGATCCGCCGCCCAGCAGGGCCTGGCAGATGCCGCGGAAGATCAGCATGCCGGCCAGCGTGACGATGAAGCTCGGTATTCGGTGATAGGCGATCCAGTAGCCTTGCGCCGCACCGATCGCGCCGCCCACGATGAGGCAGATGATCGAAACCACCAGCGGGTTGCTGAACGGACCGAGCGGCCAGATGACCATCATCATCGCCGCCAGCGCGCCGATGAAGCCAGCGACCGAGCCAACGCTTAGATCGATATGACCGGAGACGATGACCAGCAGCATGCCCAGCGCCATCACGATGATGAACGAGTTCTGCTGCACCAGGTTGCTCAGGTTCACCGGCTTGAACAGCGTTCCGTTCGTGGTGAACTGGAAGAACACCATGATGGCGATCAGCGCCAGGATCAGGCCGTATTCGCGCAGGTTCGTCGTCAGCGCCGAGACGGCGATGCGTGGGCGCTGCTCTTCGGCGACGTTGCCCTGCGGGGCGGGGGCGCTTTCGGTGCTCATGCTGCTTTTCCTTCTCCACGAACGATGGCGCGCATTATTTTTTCCTGGCTTGCTTCCGCGGCGGGCATTTCGCCCACGATGCGCCCTTCGTTCATGACGTAGATGCGGTCGGTGATGCCAAGCAATTCCGGCATTTCCGACGAGATGACGACGATCGCCTTACCCTCAGCCGCGAGACGGGCGATGATCGTATAGATTTCGTACTTGGCGCCGACATCGATGCCGCGCGTCGGCTCGTCGAGGATCAGCACGTCCGGGTCGGCGAACAGCCATTTCGACAACACCACTTTCTGCTGGTTGCCGCCGGAGAGATTGCCGGTCATCTGATAGACGCTGGAAGCGCGGATATTGGTCTTCTTGCGATAGTCATTGGCAACGGCGAGCTCGCGCATGTCGTCGATCACGCTGTGGCGCGAGACGCCGCCAAGATTGGCCAGCGTGATGTTGTGCTTGATATGGTCGATGAGGTTGAGACCGTAGGTCTTGCGGTCCTCTGTGACGTAGGCGATACCGTGTTGGACCGCCTTGCTCACCGAGGATACGTCGACCGGCTTGCCCTTGAGCAGCACCTCGCCGGAGATGCGGCGGCCGTAGGAGCGGCCGAACAGGCTCATGGCGAATTCGGTGCGGCCAGCGCCCATCAGCCCGGCAATGCCCACCACTTCGCCCTTGCGCACGTTGATGTCGATGCCCTTGATCACCTGCCGCTCGGCATGGATCGGGTGATAGACCGACCAGTTCTTCACTTCGAACACGACCTCGCCGATGTCAGGCTCGCGCGGCGGATAGCGGTCGTCGAGTGAGCGGCCGACCATCGAAGTGATGATGCGGTCTTCAGAGATGTCCTTCTTGGCCAGCGTCTCGATGGTGCGCCCGTCACGGATCACCGTCACCTTGTCTGCGACCCGGTTCACCTCGTTGAGCTTGTGCGAGATCAGGATCGAGGTCATGCCCTGCCGCTTGAATTCGAGCAGAAGGTCGAGCAGCGCCTGGCTGTCCTTTTCGCTGAGCGACGCCGTCGGCTCGTCCAGGATCAGGAGCTTGACTTCCTTGCTCAACGCCTTGGCGATCTCGACCAGCTGCTGCTTGCCGACGCCGATATTGGTGATCAGCGTCTTGGGGTCCTCCTTGAGGCCCACCTTCTTCAACAGGGCGCTGGTGCGCGCCTCGTTGGAATTCCAGTCGATGATGCCGTATCTGGCGTGCTCGTTGCCGAGGAAGATGTTTTCGGCGATCGACAGCATCGGCACCAGCGCAAGTTCCTGGTGGATGATGACGATGCCCTTGCGCTCGCTGTCATGGATGCCTTTGAACTGGCATTCCCCGCCGTTAAAGATGATCTGGCCGTCATAGGTTCCTGAGGGATAGACGCCCGACAGCACCTTCATCAGCGTCGACTTGCCGGCGCCGTTCTCGCCGACCACGGCATGAATCTCGCCTTCCTCGACGCTGAGGTTGACGTTCGACAGCGCCTTCACGCCGGGGAACGTCTTGGTGATGTCGCGCATCTCCAAAATCGTCGGGGCCATGGGACAACCGCTCCTTGAGAGGTCGGCAAACATTGCCGGCGAGGTCGGCGACAATACCGGGCTCGCTGGTGAACGAAAAGGGGCCCTGCGTTGCGCAGGACCCCTGACTTTGTAATCGGGGTTACTTCAGTTCGTCGGCCTTGATGTAGCCGGAGTCGACGACCAGTGCCTGGTAGTTCGACTTGTCGACCTCATGCGGCGTCAACAGGATCGAGGGGACGACCTTGACATCGTTGTTGTAGGTCTTTTCATCGAGGCCGTCCGGCTTGCCGCCCGAGAGCACCTTGTCGACGAGTTCGACGGTGGCCTTGGCCAGTTCGCGGGTGTCCTTGAACACGGTCGAGTACTGCTCGCCCGTGATGATCAGCTTGACCGAGGCGGTCTCGGCATCCTGGCCAGTCACGATCGGCCAGGGCTGTGCGTCCGTGCCGTAACCGACGGCGCGCAGCGAGGCGGTGATGCCGCGCGACAGGCCGTCATAGGGCGACAGAACGCCATCGACGCGGCTGCCGTCCGAATAGTTGGCCGACAGCAGATTGTCCATGCGCGCCTGGGCGGTGGCGGCGAGCCAACGCAGCGTGCCGACCTTGTCCATGCCGGTCTGGCCGGACTTGATCTTGATCGAGCCGTCGTCGATCAGTGGCTGCAGGACGGAGATCGCACCGTCGTAGAAGAAGAAGGCGTTGTTGTCGTCGGGCGAGCCGCCGAACAGTTCGACGTTCCACGGCTTGGTGTTCGGGAAGCGCTCCTTGAGGCCCTTGACCAGCGAATTCGCCTGGATCACGCCGACGCCGAAATTGTCGAAGGTGGTGTAGTAGTCGACATTGGCGGTCTTCTTGATCAGGCGGTCATAGGCGACGACGACGACGCCCGCGTCAGCGGCCTTCTGCAGAGCATCCGACAGGGTGGTGCCGTCGATCGAAGCAATGATCAGCGCCTTCGGGCCTTTGGTGATTTCGTTTTCCAGCTGGCTGAGCTGGTTGGGGATGTCGTCCTGCGCGTATTGCAGGTCGACGGTGTAGCCGAGAGCCTCGAGCTGGGACTTGACGGCGTCGCCGTCATTGATCCAGCGCTGCGAGGTCTTGGTCGGCATCAGCACGCCGACAAGACCCTTGTCGGCTGCGTGCGCCGAGTAGGTCATGGCAGCGATGCCAAGGGCCGCGACGGCGGCCAGTGTCTTGATGATTTTCACTTTAACTCTCCCTGTTTGATGGACGCGGCACCCCGGGGGTCGCGGGCCGCGCAATCGTGCAGAAGCGCCAAGGGCACTGCTGCCGTCATATCGATCTCCGGTATCCTCCCATGGCCCCGAGACGCTGATTCAATCGATACGATTTTTCTCGTCAGCGACCGTCACGTCTTGGAACGCGCGGAGGGTGTGGGTCTTTGCCATAACTGTCAAATGCGATCTTTGATGGTTGCTATATCATGGTTGGTATATGTATTGGGACGTGACGGGCTGACTCCAAGGTCGGCCTTACACGAGCAGAAGGCAGGGAAAAGCGATGGCGCGGCCCGGGAATCCGACAACAGCTTCAAATGGTTACAGAGAAGCACCGGGCGATGGCGAAACCCTGCTGCGCAGCGGTCTCAGTCTGCGTCACATGCGCATGATCGTCGCGCTAGACGACCACAGCCGGGTCAGCGCGGCAGCCCAGGTTCTGAACATTTCGCAGCCGGCGGCCTCGCGCATGATCGCAGAGATGGAGGCGGTGCTGGAGGTCAAGCTGTGCGAGAGGCTGCCGCGCGGTATCACCTTGACGCCATACGGCAAGGCTTTGGCCAGGCGGGCGCGCTCGATCCTGCTGGAGATGCGCGAGGTGGACCGCGAGATTTCCGAACTCAAGGCGGGCAAGGGTGGTTCGGTTTTCCTGGGTGCCGTGACCGCGCCGGCAATCGAGCTGGCGGTGCCGGCGATTCGTGAAATCCGCCGCATCTATCCGCGCATCGAGATCACCATGCAGGTCGAGACCTCCAATGTGCTGGCACGCGAGCTGATCGCCACGCGCCATGACTTCATCATCGCGCGCATCCCGGACGATCTCAATCCGCGGCTGTTCGAGTCGCGCGTCATCGGCGTCGAGAAGGCCTGCCTGATCGTGCGCCGGGGCCATCCGCTCACCAAGGGCGAGGCGGTGCGGCTGGAAGAGACCGCCGCCTATGACTGGGTCTTCCAGTC
>NZ_RZTB01000189.1:0-6359 GCF_003997735.1 Mesorhizobium sp. M7A.F.Ca.MR.148.00.0.0
TTCGGCGACATCTCCCCCTCGAGGGGGGAGATCAGCAGCGCCTGAATTGCTCGGCTTCCCGTAAACCGGCGTCTCAATGCCTTCCATCCGCGCCTTGATCTGCAGCGCCACATATTTCGAATAGAAGCGCGACAGCGCCAGATTGCCGCCGTGGAACCACAGCGCTTCCTGCGCGGTCGGCTTCCACATGTTGCGCAGCTCGCCTTGCCAGGGTCCGGGGTCGCCCTTGACGCCCGAGCCAAGCCCCCAGCAGGGGCCGACCTTGTCGGCGACTTCGCGCGAGACGATCGAAGCCACCGTCTCGTTCATCGACTGATAGCCGGTGCAGGCGATGATGGCGTCGGCGGCGAGTTCACTGCCGTCCTCGAACAGGATGCCGCTCGGGGTCAGCGACTTGATGGCGACGCCGCTGCGGATGCCGATCTTGCCGTCGATGATCAGGTCGGAAGCGCCGACATCGATATAGTAGCCGGAGCCGGTGCGGTAGGCCTTCATCAGAAGGCCGGTCTCGTCGTCGCCGAAATCGAGGGCGAAGCCGGCGGCGCGCAAGCGGTCGTAAAAGGCCGCGTCGCGCGCCTTGATCACCTCGTAAAGCGCCCGCTGCCCCTTGGGCACCAGCGCGAACGGCGTCGAGGCGACGATCATGTCGGCCTTCTCGGTGGTGATGCCGCGTGCCAGTGCGTCTTCCGAGAAGATCTCGAAGCCGACTTCCATCAGCGTGTCCGATTTGACCACCGTCGTCGGCGAACGCTGGATCATTGTGACCTCGGCGCCGCTTTCCCAGAGGTCGACGCAGACGTCATGGCCGGAGCTTGCCGCGCCGATGACCGCGACTCGTCTGCCGCGGAATTTGTCGCCGCTGGCATACTGGCTGGAGTGCAGCAACTCGCCCTTGAACCGGTCGGCGCCCGGCAGATCGATCCGCCGTGGCGGACCGTAGGCGCCGGTGGCGAAGACGATGTGCTTGGGCTTCAGCGTGATCTGCCGGCCGACGCGGTCGACCACCACGGTCCAGACTTTCTCCGCCTCGTCATAGCTGGCGCTAAGGCATTTGGTGGCGACCCAATAATTGAGCTCCATGACGCGCGTGTACATTTCCAGCCAGTCGCCCATCTTGTCCTTGGGCGTGAACACCGGCCAGTTCTCGGGGAAGGGAATGTAGGGCAGATGGTCGTACCAGACCGGGTCGTGCAGCACGAGCGTGCGGTAGCGGTTACGCCAGGAATCGCCCGGCCGCGCATTCTTCTCGATGACGATGGTCGGCACGCCGAGCTGGCGCAGCCGCGCCCCCAGCATGATGCCGCCCTGGCCGCCGCCGATGACCAGGCAGTAGGGCTGTTCCTCGGTGCCGAGCTCGCGCGTCTCGCGCGCCCGCGCCTCCGACCAGGTCTCGCGCCTGGGATCGGCCTTGTGGCGCACGCCAAGCGGCCGCTTCGCCCCCTTGCGCTCCTCGAAGCCTTTCAGGTCCGTCATTGCCGTGAACAGCGTGCGGCAGCGGCCGTCGCGCAGCCGCATGATGCCCTCTCCCCTGGCCACCGCGGTTTCGAAGCTGAACCACGCCTCGATGGTGCCATCGTCCGAGATCGCCTCGCCGGTCAGTTGCCACGCGCTCGGCTTGGCCGTCGCCAGCGTCGCCGCCAGCATGTCGGCGATCGCTTCGCGGCCTTCCATGGTGGTGATGTTCCAGGTGAAGGTCAGGAGATCGCGCCAGTAGCAATCGTCGACGAACAGGTTGCTCGCAGCGGCCACGTCGCCGGCTGCGAGCGCCTGCGCCAGGGATTCGAGCCATGCGGCGGCCTGTTTCGTCGGTGCTATTTCGAGCATTTCTTTCCTCTTTGTGCATGCGCCCAATCCAAGTTGGGATCATCAATTGTTGAACTCGGCGCCGCCCCTCATCCGCCTGCCGGCGTTCGTCGTTCGAAAAGCCAAGCAGTTGGCTTTTCGTCCGCTACGCGGACCATTCCTCACCTCCCCGTGAACGGGGAGAAGGGAGCTAGTCTCCGAGCGGCTCCATCTCCTTGCCGGTGCGGTGGATCTGGGCGTTGTATTTGATGCGGCGCACGGTCTCGCGGGCCGAACCGTCGAGCTTGTAGGCCGAGGCCACCGCCAGAAGGTCGATCGCCGCCAGGAAGGCGAAGCGCGAGGCCGTCGGCTTCAGCGTGTCGGGATATTCCGGGACCGCCACCGTCAACCTGACGTCGCAGGCGCGGGCGAGTTCGGTGTCGGGCGCGGTTACGGCGATGGCGTTGGCGCGGTAGTGCTTGGCGAGCTCGACGGCCTCGATCACCTCGCGGGTGCGTCCGGTCGCCGAAATGGCGATCACCAGATCGCCCGGCTTGAGCGTCGAGGCGGTCATGCGCATCAGATAGGGGTCGCACTGGGCGCTGACGGTGATGCCGTAGCGGAACAGCCGGTATTGGGTTTCCTGCGCCAGCGCCGAGGAGCTGCCGCCGAGGCCGAACACGGTGACCTGGCGCGCCTTGGCGATCAAATCGGCGGCTTTCTGCAGCTGCGCCGGGTCGAGCTGCCGCTCGGCCTCCTGCAGCGCCCGGCGCGCCTCGCCGAATACGGCGTTCCAGAACGGCATGCCATTGTCATTGCTGACGGAGGGCGACTTGGCCAGATAGAGCGCACCGACGACGAGGCTCTGCGCCAGCTTCAGCTTGAAGTCGCGCACGCCCTCGCAGCCGATAGCGCGGCAAAACCGGGTCACCGTCGGTTCGCTGACCCCGGCGCGCTGGGCAAGGGCGGCGTTGGAGGCGTCGACGGCATATTTGACGTCGTCGAGCACGACATCGGCGACACGCCGTTCGGCCGGGCGCAATTCGCTGTAGGAATCCTTGACCAGCGAGATGATGTCGGGAATGCGCCGGACAGGATCGCGCCCCTCGGTATCCTGGCCTGGAACAGGCTCGTCCTGGCTGCCAGCTTCGTTCATGGGGTCCTGGTCTTTCCCTGGGTTGCGAGGCTGCCGTCTTAGCATGTTTGCACGCCCTGGCTCCACGCGCCCGACCGCATCGCAACGTAGGGTAAAGATCACCTTCCTCCGGTCCTCTCCGATCCGTGTCAGTTCCGAAGTATGTAGGAAAGCAACATGCATTTCAAGGCCGCAAAAGCGATATTAAAACAATCGGATAAGCATACTAATCGATTTTCCTGATACGGTGGCCATCGTCGGTGCTTGACAGGAAAGTAGGATAGTTACAGACTGATTTTCGCTGGGGATGAGCCAATGGATCATCGCGCAATCTTCCCGGGGGGCAGATGAATACGGGCGATGCAAAAAAGCCGAAGCTTGGCGTGCAGGCAGCGACCAAGATCTATCACACGGCCTCCGGCGACCTGCTGGCGCTGGACCGCTGCAGCCTCGATGTCAGCGCCAATGAAATCGTCTCGATCGTCGGCCCTTCCGGCTGCGGCAAGACCACGCTCTTGTGGTCGATGTCGGGCCTGCACAGCCTGACCAGCGGCGAGATCCGGCTCGATGGCAAGGCGATCACCGGTCCGCATCCCGATATCGGCATCGTCTTCCAGGAGGCGAACCTCCTGCCGTGGCGCAATCTCGACGCCAACATCCGCTTCCCTTTCGAGATCAAGGGCGAGAAGCCGGACCGGGCGTGGATTGCGCATCTGCTGAACCGCGTCGGTCTCGACGGCTTCGGCGGCAAGTTTCCGCGCGAGCTTTCCGGCGGCATGCAGCAGCGCGCGGCGATCGTGCGGGCGCTGGCGTTGAAGCCTTCGGTGCTTTTGATGGACGAGCCGTTCGGCGCGCTCGACAGCTTCACCCGCGAGGAGATGAACCGGCTGGTCGAGGAGATCTGGCTCGACACCAAGACAACCATCGTCTTCATCACCCACTCGATCGAGGAAGCGATCTTCCTCTCCGACCGGGTCGTGGTGCTGAGCGCCCGGCCGGGCCGCGTCGCCAAGGAATATCGCGTGCCGTTTGCGCGGCCGCGCTCGCTTGAGATCATGGCGACGAAGGAGGTCTTCGACCTCACCAACCGTATCAAGATGGACATTGTCGGCGAACGCACGCGGCCAAAAGCAGCGGAGCGCCCGAGCGCCGAGATCGTGAGGATCAGGCCGTGAGCGGGGGCGACGCCATTCCGGAATTCTCGAAGTCCAAGTCGGGTGCCAAGTCGGGCGACGGCCACGAGGTCAGCCTGACCAATCTGTCGGCCTTCGCCAGCGGCCCCGGCATCAAGTCGGGCAAGGAGGTGGCAGCCATTCTTGCCGTGGCGGTGATCATCATCGGCGGCATCGAACTGGCGCTGCGGCTGTTCCACGTGCCGCTCTACATCATGCCGCCGCCGAGCTCGATCGCCTATGCACTGTTCGACGAGTTCCCGCTGATCGCGCCGCATCTCGGCTACACGCTGGTCGAGCTGGTGTCCGGCTTCACCATCGGCGCGATCGTCGGCCTGGTGCTGGCCGCCGTCATCACCCAGTTTCCGTTCGCCGAGAAGATCGTCGCGCCCTACATCCTGCTTCTGGTCACCACGCCGATGCTGGCACTGGTGCCGCTTCTGATCCTGCGCTTCGGCTTCGGCTACACGCCGCGCATCATCGCGGTGGCGCTGGCCGCCGGGCCGATGGTGATGATCAATGCCGCCACCGGCTTTCGCCGCGTCGACAGCGCCAAGATCGCGCTGGCGCGCTCCTATGGCGCCAGCACCTTGCAGATCTTCTGGAAGATCCGTGCGCCGATGGCGCTGCCGATGATCCTGGTCGGGCTGATGATCGGCGCCATCTTCGGCCTGCTGACCGCGGTCGGCGCCGAAATGGTCGGCGGCGGCTTCGGCCTCGGCAACCGGCTGACCACCTATTCGTCGATGATCCAGATGCCGCAGTTCTTCGCCGTGGTGCTGATCCTGTCGACGCTCGGCATCCTGATCTACGTGCTGTTCTTCCTGATAGGCAAGAAATGGGCGAGCTGGGAGGCTTGAACACAAAAGTACAGACGACGCCCGGGAGGCGGGCGGCAAGAGACTGACATCAAACAAAAAAGGGGAATGACATGACCAATAATTTCTCGATCAACCCGGCGGGGATCAGCCGCCGTACTTTCCTGCAGGTGACCGGCGCCGGGCTGGTGACGGCGACGGCGCTTGGCGCCACCGGCCACAAGGCCAGGGCCGAACCCTACGGAAAATTCACCTGGATTTCGCCGCGCGGCACGCTCGAAGTGCTCGACGACTATCCCTACTGGGCAGCCAAGAAGGCCGGCTATTTCGATGGGCTGGACACCGATATGCAGCCGGGGCCGTCGGACGGCACCGCGACGGTGAAGTTCGTCGATGTCGGCCAGGCGGATATGGGCTTCCCGTCGCCCGGCGTGTTCTCCTTCGCCATCCAGAACGGCATGAAGCTGAAGTCGGTGTTCCATATGGGCGCCCGCGACACATTCAGCATCGCCTTCCGCAAGGGCGAGGGCTCGAACGACCTGAAGAAGCTGGAAGGCAAGACCATCCTGCTCGGCTCAGCCGCCTGGCAGTCGATCACCGACCCGCTGCTGGCGGCGCAGGGCGTCGACATCAAGAAGGTCAAATATGTCGAAGCCGGCTGGCCGACATGGGGCACGGCTCTTGCCGGCGGCCAGGGCGACGCTGCCCTGTCGTGGGAAGGCCTGCGCGCCGAATGGATCGCCAAGGGGCTCGACTTCGAATACTGGCTCGGCGTGCAGAACTCGAAGCTGCCGGCGAACACTTTCGTCGTGCGCGCCGCCGATCTTGAGGACGCCGACAAGAAGGCGTTGCTGGAAAAGTACCTGCGCGGCTGGGCGATGGGCCTCGAATTCGGCTACCAGAATCCCCGCGCGGCGGTCGAAGCGGTGTTCGAGCAGTTCCCAACGCTGGCCAAGAATCTCGGGCCGGAGCTCGGCACCACATCGATCCTCCAGCAGATCAACGTCTTCCGCGGCGACATGGACAAACGCGGCGGCTGGGGCTCGCACGACATGGCGAGCTGGCAGGGCTTCTTCGACGAGATCCACAAGATCGGCCAGATCACCGCTCCGGTGAAGGCCGAGGATGTCTGCACCAACGAGCTGATCGGCCCGGCCAATGATTTCGACAAGGCTAAGGTCAAGGCCGATGCCGACGGCGTCAAGCTGTCGGAAGGTTTTGCCGCGCTCGATGTCGAGAAGATCAAGGCGCATCTGTTCGATTCGGCGGTGAAGTAGGGCTGACAATGTCCAGGTCAGCGCCGCCCCTCACCTGCCTGCCGGCATCCTCTCCCCGTAAACGGGGCGAGGGGACGCTGTCGTTGATGATTTCGCCAATCGCCAACATTGCGGCCAGCCCTTTCTCCCCGTCACTATACGGGGAGAAATGCCCGGCAGGGCAATGAGGGGCGGC
>NZ_RZTB01000018.1:0-741 GCF_003997735.1 Mesorhizobium sp. M7A.F.Ca.MR.148.00.0.0
CCCTTCTTGAGCTCGGCCCGGGTCAGGTCGAGTTCGCTCTTGATCGAGCCGGCGGTGCGCCGCATCTCCTCGGTCGCATCGGCAAAGCGCTTGGTTGCCGAGTCGACGACGTCGGTGATGGCGTTGCGGATCTTGTCGGCCGACTCCATCGTCTTGCCTTCGGCGTTCTGCAGCGTCTGGCCGACGAGATTTTCGAACGAGCGCATGACCCTTTCGAGATCTTCCGACTTCTTGACCAGGCCGACGGCGAGGTCTTCGAGCGACGACTGCCGTTCGAGCGTGTGTTCGAGGTTGCTCTGGGCCGAGCTCAGCAGGTCCGAAGCGCTGGACAGCAGACGGCCGTGTTCGTCGAACTTGGTGGCGATCGACGCCACCTCGCGCAAGGTGGACGACGACAGTTCCGTCAGCCTCGTCGTGTTCGAATCGACCAGACGTGCCGAGCTGGCGAAGGTCTGCGCGGCTTTTTCCGTGGTGGCGGCGAAGCTTTGCGTGCTGCCGCTCAGGCGTTCATCGACCTGGCCGAGATTGACCGCGGCCTGATCGATCAACTGACCGAGCTGCGAGCTGGACTTGGTCATGCGGCCGATGAGATCAGCGACGCTGTCGGACAGCGACGAGCGGGCGCCTTCGACCGCCGACAAGGTTTCGGCGGTGCGGCTGGCGAGCGCGTCGACAAGCGCGGCATTCTCGCTGCGCAGCTTCTCGGTGGCGCGTTCGGTGACCTCTTCCGTGCTCTTTTGC
>NZ_RZTB01000018.1:807-22698 GCF_003997735.1 Mesorhizobium sp. M7A.F.Ca.MR.148.00.0.0
CCATGCTCTTTTGCAGGTCCGAGCCGCCCTGGGCGAAGCGCTCGACCAGGGGCCGTGCGGTTTCGTCGAGGATCTTCGACATTTCGGCCGAACGTGCGGCGAGCATGGTGTTGAGTTCGCGGGTGTTGGCGCCGATCGTCTTGGCGGCATCGTTGGTGCTTTGGCCGATATGCTGGCCAACCGCGGTGAAGGTCTCGGCGATCACATTGGCGCGCGAGACGAGTTGCGCCTCGGCATTCGACACCTGTTCGTTGAGCTTCTGGCCCATCGTCTCGGCTGTGAAGGCGAGGCGGTTCTCGACGCCTGAGACCTGCTCTTCGACACGGGCTGCCGCGGCCGCGGCACTCGACGCGAAACGCTCGTCCGCACCGGCAAGCGCCTGCTCGATTTCGCGGGCATGCACGGCCATTTCCTGGCCGGTCCGCCTTGCGCGTTCGGCAACCCGTTGCTCGGTATCGGCAAAGGCACCGACGATTGTCTCGGCATGCTCGCCGATCGTGGAGGTGCTGCTGGCGATGCGCGACACCAGACGCTGATCCGCCTCGTCGAAGATACGGCCGATTTCCGAGGCACGGCTCGACAGCGCTTCCGAACCTTCGGCGATGCGCGAGACGAGTTGCTGGTCGGCGGCATCGAAAATGCGGCCAAGGTCCGACGCGCGTGCGGCAAGCGCTTCGGCCGATTCGCCGATGCGCATGCCGAGCCGCTGGTCGGCGCCTTCGAAGTTGCGCAGGATGTCGCCGGCACGCGCGGCCAGCGACTGGGCGGTCTCGATAGCGCGGGCAACCAGCTTCTGGTCGGCCGCATCGAACGTGCCGGCAATCTCGCTTGCACGGGCGGCCAGATGATCCGCGGTGTCCTGGGCCCGGGCAGTCAGCTGATCGGCGGCTTCCTGGGCACGGGCGGCCAGCTTCTGATCCGCCGCGTCGAAGGTGCCGGCGATCTCGCTTGCGCGAGCGGCCAGCTGATCGGCGGTTTCATGCGCGCGGGCCAGCAGCGAGCTGGACGTATTGTCGGCACGGGCAAGCAAGGCGTTGGACGTGTCTTCGGCGCGAGCGTGGAGGCGACGGTCTGCATCCTCGAAGGTGCGGGCGATGTCTTCGGCCCGCGCCAGCAGGGCGGCGGACGTCTGCTCGGCGCGCTCGGCGATCTTGCGGTCGGCGTCGCTGAAAGCGGCACCGGCCTGCTCGTGCAGGGTGCTGGTGACTTCCAGCACCTTTTCGCGCAGGGCGCCGGCGACAAACACGGCGCTCTTCTCGAGCACGGCGCGGACGTTGTCGACGCCTGTCGAGAGCGCGCGCTCCATGGTGCCGGCGCGCTCCTCGATGATGCCCGTCTGGCGGCTGAACGCCTGCTCGATTTTTTCGACATCTCCTGCAATCGCGGCAGAGATGTCCGAGCTTCTGGCGGCGATCTGGTCGATGTGGCCCGACAGCGAGCGGTCGACATCCTTGCGGGTCTCCGCCAGCTTGCCGAGATCGTCTTCCAGCGCGCGGGTCAGCATATTGCGGCCTTCGGACAGCTTGCCGACATGTCCGGCGATGACGTTGTCGATGTCGCTGCGGCTTTCGGTCAGCTTCTGCAGGTCCGCTTCGAGGGCGCGTTTGAGAATGTCGCGGCCTTCGGCCAGTTTCTCGACCTGGCCGGCGACCAGACCGTCGATGCTGGAGCGGCTTTCGGCCAGCTTGGCGAGGTCGGCTTCTAGCGCGCGCTTCAGAACATCGCGGCCTTCGGCGAGCTTCTCGACTTGGCCGGCGACCAGGCCATCGATGCTGGAGCGGCTCTCGGCCAGCTTGGCGAGATCGTCCTCGAGCGCCTTCGACAGGGTCGAGCGCTCCTGGACGAGCCTTTCCGCGTGGCTGTTGACGAGGCCGCCGACGTTTTCGAGGTCGGCTTCAAGCGCTTTCGACAGCGTCGAACGGTCCTGCACGAGCCTTTCGGAATGGCTGTTGACCAGGCCGTTGACGCTTTCGAGATCAGCCTCGAGCGCCCGGGCGAACTGTGCCCGGTCATCGACCAGTTTCTGCGACTGGTCGGCAATGGTGCCCTTGATCGCATTGAGGTCGGATTCCAGAGCACGCCGCAGGATATCTCGGCCCTCGGACAGCTTCTCGACCTGACCGGCAACCAGCCCGTCGATGCTGGAACGGCTGTCGGCCAGCTTGGCGAGGTCATCCTCAAGGGCCCTCGACAGGGCGGAGCGGTCTTGGACGAGCTTGTTCATGTGATCGGCGATGACGCTGTTCACATTCTGCAGATCGGCTTCCAGGACCCGGGAAAGCTGACCGCGATCCTCGGCCAGCTTTTCCGACTGGCTCGATATGACGCCCTTGATCGTGTTCAGATCGGATTCCAGCGCGCGCTTGAGAATGTCGCGGCCTTCCGCCAGCTTCTCGACCTGACCGGCGACCAGACCGTCGATGCTCGAACGGCTTTCAGCCAGCTTGGCAAGGTCGGCCTCAAGCGTCTGGGACAGCAGGCCGCGGTCCTCGGCCAGCCGTCCCGAGTGGCTTTCGATCAGGCCGCGTATTCCGGACAGATCGCTGTCGAGCGAATGGGAAAGCTGCGTGCGGTCCTCCGCCAGTTTGGCGGAATGGGTTTCGATGAGGCTCTTGATGCCGACGATGTCGTTTTCCAACGCCTTGGCGAGCACGGCGCGGCCCTCGGCGATCTTCTCGACCTGACCGGCGACCAGACCGTCGATGCTGGCGCGGCTGTCGGACAGTTTGCCGAGGTCGGCCTCCAGGGCGCGTGACAGAATGTTGCGGCCCTCGGCAAGCTTTCCAACATGCCCGGCCACCATTTCGTCAATGATCGTACGAGCTTGTACCAGTTTCCCGGAGTCTTCGTTTAGGGCAGTGGAGAGCCTGTTGCGGCCTTCTTCCAGCCTTTCGAGATGGCTGCCGAGCGATGCATCGATGGCCGCCCGCGATTCATTGACCTTGCGCAGGTCCTCTTCGAGAGCGCGCGAGATCAGGCTGCGGCCTTCGGCCAGCTTCTGCACCTGGTTGGTTACCGCCGCATCGATGCCGGCGCGGCCCTCGGCGAACTTCGCCAGGTCGGCCTCCATGGCCGCGGCCATGCGCTCGCGGCTTTCGGACAGTTTCCTGCTGTGGTTCTCGACGGCTTCCTCGATGCCGACGCGGGCGTCGGTGAGCCGCTGGATGTCGCTGTCGAACGAACGCGACACGACATGGCGGGCGGCCTCCATGCGCCCGGCGAAGTCGCTGGCGCGGGCTTCGAGCATGGAGGAGGTCGAGGTGACGATGTCGGCCATGTCGGCGCCGATCTGGGTCTTGCCCTGATCGATCATCGCCGACAGCGTGTCCTTGCTCTCGGCGAAGGTGTGCGCGATTTCGCGGGCGCGCTCGACCAGCGTTTCGTTGATCTGGCGGGCGCGGGCCTCGAGTGCCGCATTGAGCTTCTGCGTTCCGGTGTCCAGCGCCTCGGCGCGGGTCTGGAACTCGCTGATCAGGGCCTGGCCGCGTTCGGCGAGCGTCCGCTCGATGCCGTTGAGGCTGGCCTCGAACTCGGAATTGAGGGTGCGTGCAGCGCCGCCGAGCAGCGACACCATGCCGGTGGTGCGATCGTCGAGCAGATCGGTCAACGACCGTGTCAGGCCGTCAGTGGTGTCCGTCAGCTTGGCGATGCGGGTGTCGAGAAGGCTGGCGAAGGCTTCGCCTGAGGTCGACAGACGGTCGGTGATCGAATCGAGCCGGCCTTCGACGGAATCGAAGATCGACATCGAGCTTTCGTTGATGCGATCGATCAGCGTGTCGCCGGAATTGGTGATCGTCATCGACAATTTGGTCGACGCATTGAGGATCGAGTCGCGGATGATGTCGGAGGCGGCGCCGATCTCGTCCTTCAGCGTCTCATGCGCGCCGGTGATCGAGGCGCGGACGCGCTCGGCATGGGTGACGACGGCTTCGCGCTCGCTGCCGAGCCCGTCGACCAGCGAGCGGATGCGGGATTCATTCTCGGAATAGGAGCGTTCGATCTGGTTGACTTCGCTGTGGACCAGCGTTTCCAGCTCGACCGCGCGGGCAAGCGTGCGTTCGATGCCTTCGCCCATGGCCGCGACCTCGCGACGAACGGCCTGGCCGATCATCATGACGCGATCCTGGGCAAGGTTTTCCGGCTCGGTCAGGCGGAAGGCCACTTCGGTCATCGACTGTGCGGCGATGCGCATTTCCTGGGCGCGGCGAATCATGGCGGCGAAGGCCCAGAACAGGATGACGGGCACGATGGCCGCGACCGCAAGGCCGATCAGCTCCGGACGGGCAAGGAACTGGTCGAGCGTACGGATTCTCCAGATGCTCGGTCCGAAAAGCAGATTGGCCAAACCGCCGGCGCCGGCGAACCAGGCGAGCGAAACGAAGGCAACGACCCAGTAAATGGTGTTCGAGGCACGCCTGTTGAGGCTGTGCAGGAGCGTCTTGTAGTCCTTCTGGCGATCGTCATTGGCCGGTGCGAAACCAGCGGGCTGGGCGCCATTGCGCGGTTCCACGGGGCGCAATTCGGCAGGCTTTGCCTTGGGCGCGGGTTTCGCGGCGTGGTTCTGATTGACCACGGGCTCCGGGTTTTGTTCCGGCTTATGATTGCGTCCCTCGCGCGCCAACTCGTCGGCCGCCTGGGATATCTGAGCTTCCAGATCCTCCATCGAAGCCGCGATGTCGAGGTCGCCGTTGCCGATCTCGTTGCTGAGGTCGAGATCGAGCGCCTTTTCCAGTTCCCTGGCCACGTCGCTGTCGAGAGTTCTCGTCGTCGTTGGTTTCTTTGCCATGCCTTCGCTACCCTGTACTAGCTGCCGCGGGCTTATAATTCTGTTTGTCTTGCCCCGCGCAGGAGGCTGAAAATGGACCCCTCGTATCGTAATGACACAGGGGGGTAAAGAAAACATGCATTCCGCGGGATACGTAAAACTTTAAATATAAGGTTAACGGAACTGTGATTTGGGCGCCGCTTTGGCAACATTTTTCCCGGCCATTCATTAACCCGTTGTCCATTGGATTCGCCTAGGTTTTTGGGCGAATCGAAGAAACGGAGTTCGAGTTCATGCGTGGCGAAAGCGGCATTGCCTTCTCAATGCCCGGGGGCGACGTATCCGGACCAAGGCGGTCACGGCCGGTCGATTTGGCACACCTTGCCCGCCAGACGATGGGTGACCGCAGCCTTGAGCAAGAGGTGCTGGCGCTGTTTGTACAGCAGGCGCTGTCCGTGCGCGACAGAATAGTCGACGCCGACATCAAGGACCGGCTTCTGCTCGCCCATGGATTGAAGGGTTCGGCACGGGGCGTCGGCGCCTTTGCCATCGCCGATTGCGCCACTGAGATCGAGCACCGGCCGGAAGACGGCCAGACGCTCAAACGGCTTGGCATGCTGATCGACGAAGTGCGCGATTTCATCGCCGCCATCAACCGCTGAATCCGCGCTGAACCCGATTTGCGGAAAAACGTCATCGGGCGGCGCTTTCATGCGGCAGTTGACTTGTCAGCCGGAGTGATTATCTCGGCTGGAACTCCCTTCAGGTGACAAATGACCAAGCTGACTTTCATCGCCCATGACGGCACGCATTTCGACATGGACGCCGAGAACGGCTCTACGGTCATGGAGAACGCGATCCGCAACGCCGTGCCCGGGATCGAAGCCGAATGCGGCGGCGCCTGCGCCTGTGCCACCTGTCACGTCTATGTCGACGAAGCCTGGACGGCTGAAGTCGGCGAGCCGGAAGCGATGGAAGAGGACATGCTGGACTTCGCTTACGACGTCCAGCCTAACTCACGGCTGTCGTGCCAGATCAAGGTGCGAGACGCGCTCGACGGTCTCATTGTGCGGGTGCCTGCCCGCCAGGGATAAGCGGTATCTTTGCCAACTGATTTTTCCCGCTGTGGCTTGGCAGCGGAGCGATGGTCATGCAGTGTCCTGCTGTTTCACTACAGCGCCGCGCGTCCTCTTGGACACGCAAAGGACGCTGTAGCACTTTTATTTTGCGCATGATCCTTTCCGAAAATCGATCCGATTTTCGGGGTCATGCGCAGCGAGGCACAGGCATGACCGACATTATCAGGACAGACGTGCTTATTGTCGGGGCAGGGCCGGTTGGCCTGTTTGCCGTGTTTGAGCTCGGCCTGTTCGACATGAAGTGCCACCTGATCGACATTCTCGATCGGCCGGGCGGCCAGTGCGCGGAGCTCTATCCGGAAAAGCCGATCTACGACATTCCAGGCTGGCCTTCGATCTCGGCGCAGGGGCTGGTCGACAAATTGCTCGAGCAGATCGCGCCGTTCAAGCCTGATTTCAGCTACAACCGAATGGTTTCCAGCCTGGAAAAACTGGAGGATGGCAGTTTTCGCGTCACCACCGACGAAAACGAGGTGTTCGAGGCCAAGGTGGTGGTGATTGCCGCCGGCGGCGGCTCCTTCCAGCCCAAGCGTCCGCCGATCCCCGGCATAGAGCCCTATGAAGGCAAGAGCGTCTTCTATTCGGTGCGCCGGATGGAGGATTTTCGCGGCCATGACCTCGTCATCATCGGCGGCGGCGACTCGGCACTCGACTGGACGCTGAACCTGCAGCCTGTGGCAAAGAGCGTGACGCTGGTGCACCGGCGGCCCGAGTTCCGTGCCGCCCCCGACAGCGTCAACAAGATGTATGCCATGCAGGAGATGAGGCAGCTGGAGTTCCAGGTCGGGCAGGTGACCGGATTGACCGGTGCCGACGGCCAACTGTCATCGGCCACCATCAAGGGACCTGACGGCGATGTCGAGGTGCCTTGCACGCGCATGCTGCCGTTCTTCGGCCTGACCATGAAGCTCGGACCGATCGCGGAGTGGGGTCTCAACCTTCACGAGAACCTTATTCCGGTCGATACCGAGAAGTTCCAGACATCGGTGCCCGGTATCTTCGCGGTCGGCGACATCAACTGGTATCCGGGCAAGCTGAAGCTGATCCTGTCTGGCTTCCACGAAGTGGCGCTGATGGCGCAGGCCGCCAAGCGCATCATCAGCCCCGGCGAGCGCATCGTTTTCCAGTACACGACCTCATCGACCAGCCTGCAGAAGAAGCTCGGCGTCTCCGGCTGAAGCTTACTCGGCGAGGACGGGCGCCGCATTGTCGGCGTAACCGCGAAGCTCCTTTTCGGGCATCAGCGTCAGCGTGATCAGCCCCAGCAGCAATGTAGCGGCGGCGACGGCAAAGATCATCACGAACGGCTCGACCGTCGCGCTATGGCCAGCGATCCGCACGCCTTCACCGGCAAGTGGCAAGCCGTAGCCCAGAGCGACCGCGCCGAGCATCGCGACACCAAGCGCACTGCCAAGCGAACGCAGGAATGTCAGCACGCCCGTCGCGATGCCAAGATGCACGCGATCGACGGCGTTCTGGACCGACACGGTGGTGACCGGAAACGTCGTTCCGGTTCCAAACCCGATGCAGATCGTCAAGACCTCTACCTCCAGCAGCGTTGCATATCCTGCGACGACGGCCAGCAGGCAGAGGCACAGCATGCTGAAGACGACGCCCACCATCGCGATGCGCTTGTAGTGGGTGAAATGCGGTATCATGCGCCCGCTGAATGCCGCGCCGCCGACGGTCCCCAGCAGAAGCCCAAGCATCGCGATGCCCGACTCTGCTGCCGACAGGCCGAGCACCGCCTGAAGATAGACGGGCAGGTACACAGCCATGCCGACGCTTGCGGCCTGAAGCAGGAACATCGAAAGCGTGCCCGCTAGGACGATTGGATTGCCAAGCACTTCGAGCGAGATGAGCGGCTCGGCGGCTCGCATAAGCCGTAAGGCAAAAGCGCCCCAGAAAATCGCCGAACCGCAGAGAACGCCGATGACTTCAAGCGAAATCCAGGGATAGGCGCTGCCGCCCCAGTTCAATGCGAGCAGCAGCAGCGCCGTGGCAACGATCAGAAGCAACGCGCCCAGGCCGTCGATGCGATGGCGCTTTGCGGCAACTGGCAGCTTCTTGAGCGGCTTGTTGATAATCGCCATCGCAAGAACACCAAGCGGAATGTTGATCCAGAAGATCAGGGACCAGTGCAGGTGCTCTGCGAAAGTGCCGCCGAGCAACGGACCGGCAACGCTGGCGACAGCCCATGTTCCGGAGAACCAGGCGGCATAGCGTGCCCGCTCGCGCGGCGGAACGAGATCGCCGACGACGGTCTGCGTCAACGCGAACAAGCCGCCGCCGCCGGCGCCCTGGATCGCCCGCCCGACAACCAGCACAAACATGTTGGGAGCCATCGCACTGACCAGCGATCCCGCCAAAAAGATCAGGATCGCGGCATAGACAGTCGGCCGGCGGCCGTAGACGTCGGAAATCTTGCCGTAGAGCGGGGCCACGGCGGTAGCGGTCAGGAGATAACCGGTGACGATCCATGGCAGATAGTGTGCGTTTCCGAGCGCATGCCCAATGGTCGGCATGGCCGGTGCGACAATGGTCTGATCGAGTGCCGCCAACAGCATCGACAACAGCACGCCGCCGATAATGGCGTTCTTTTCGCTCTCTGTTATCGGCGTGCCGGTTTCCGCCATCGTTTTGTTATCGACAGCCTGGTCCATGATCGTTCATCCATAAGCTTGCGATTTGACCGGCCCTGTTTAGCCGTTCCGGTTTCTTGACCGTTTGGATCGCATTGGTGTTTTAAGCTCGCGTCTGGCGCGCCTGATATATGTCGTCCCAGATAGGCCGGTTTCGACAGGGGCTCGAAAGTTTTTCGAATCTGGCACTACCTCCAGCGAATTTGGCTTTCAGTTCGGGTGCGTTCAGGCCGGCGGCAGTCGGCCGTTGCCGATGCGCTCCATGCGGTAGCGCAGCAGCCGCAAGATGCGGCTTTCGAAATTGACGCTTTCGACGCGGTCGAACTGAAGCTGGGCGCGGTCGTGCCTGGCCAGAACAGCCGCGGTGATGGCTGCCGCCTTGGCCTTGGCGGCGTCGCAGTTCTTTTGCGGGTAGGTGGCCTTCAAGGCCTCTTCGAGTTCGCCGCCATGGTTCTTGGCGATTTCGACATGGCGCTCCTCATGGCGCTTGATGTCGGCGGACAGCGTATCCCAGAACAGCCTGACATCGGCGTCGGCCTTGCGCGGGCGGCGCCACTCGGGAAGGATCACCTTCACCTTGACGGTCACCACTGCGTCGGCGATCCGGCAGGAACTCGGCGTCTGCGCATAGCTGACACGGGTGGTGAAGGCCATTTGCGTGGCGCCCGGGTGCCGGTTGCCGGTGCTTTTCACCTCCGGCCCGCGTTTGGAGAGTTGTGCCTCGATGTCGTCGAGCGTGCTGCCGCCGATGGCGAAATAGCTGTACGTCTTGACGAGATTGGCGGCCGCCGCCGGAAGCGGGGTCATGGCGAGCAGCAGCGCGCAAGCCAAGGATCGTTTCACGCCCAGGGACCGTCTTTTCATGCCAAGCATGGCTCGCTTCATCATGTTGCCTCTTCGACCACCTTGCTTTACGGCCGTTGCCGGCGCAATGAAATTGATCCGCCAGGGATCACACATGATTGATGAACTCCATGGTCGATGAGCAATGACGGCCCGGCGATGGCAGTTGGCGCATGGACGCCATCTCGACCTTGGCGGCAAGGCCGTGGTCGTCGGCATCCTCAATGTCACGCCCGATAGCTTTTCCGACGGCGGCCAGTTCGACGCCCCTGAAAAGGCGCTGGCCCAGGCGCGCCGCATGATCGGGGAAGGGGCACTGGTTGTCGATGTCGGCGGAGAATCGACGCGCCCAGGTGCTGCCGCGGTATCGGCCAGCCAGGAACAGGAGCGCATCCTGCCGGTGATCGAAGCGCTGGCGGGCGTGAGCGAGGTGCTGATTTCGGTCGACACCTATCGTGCCGACACGGCGCGGCTGGCGGTCGCCGCCGGCGCGCATATCGTCAACGATGTCTGGGGTTTGCAGCGCGAGCCCGATATTGCGCGTGTCGCCGCCGACACCGGCGCGGGGCTTGTCATCATGCATACCGGGCGGGATCGCCAGAAGCTGCCGGATGTGATTGCCGATCAACTGACGTTCCTGCGAAGGTCGCTGGAAATCGCCCGCCAGAACGGCATCGCCGACGATCGTATCGTGCTCGATCCCGGTTTCGGATTCGCCAAGGAGACGGCGGAGGAAAATCTCGACCTGATGGCACGCTTTTCGGAATTGCATGCCCTCGGCCTGCCGCTGATGGCCGGTACGTCGCGAAAACGCTTCATCGGCACGGCCACCGGCCGTGATGCCGCCGACAGAGGGGTCGGAACAGCGGCGACCAGCGTTATATTGAGGCTCCAGGGCGCCGATCTGTTTCGCGTCCACGATGTCGCATTCAACGTGGACGCTTTGGCGCTCGCGGATGCGATGCTGGCGCGTCGGACGGACCAGGCGAGAAACTGAGCGATGTATGTCATCCGCATGAAGAACTGCGCTTTCTTTGCCCGGCACGGCGTGCTGGACGAGGAGGAAAGGCTCGGCCAGCGCTTCTATGTCGATGCTGTTCTCACCGTCGATCCAGGCCGCGCACTTGCCGAGGATTCGATCGAGGATACAGTCCACTACGGCATTGCATTCACCGTCATTGAGAAGATCATCACCGGGCAGCGCCGTTTTCTGATCGAGTCGCTGGCGCTCGAAGTGGCCCGTGCGCTGACGGCGCGTTTTCCGCAGATTAAGAAAGCCGAGATCACGGTGCGCAAGCCGAACGCACCGGTGCCCGGCGTGCTCGATTATGTCGAGGTGACCGTTGTCTGGCCCGAATAGTACCGTTTATCTCAGCCTTGGCGGCAATCTTGGCGATCCGGCGAAATCCATGGGCGCGGCGCTGCGCATGCTGGATGCCGACGCGGATACGCGCGTCACCGGCGTCTCCTCGCTTTATCGCACGCCGCCATGGGGCAAGCTCGATCAGCCGGATTTTCTCAATGCGGCCGCCGAAATTTCCACCGTGCTTGCACCGCGTGCCTTGCTCGACCTCTGCCTCGATGCGGAGCGCAAGCTGAAGCGTGTCCGGGAGGAGCGCTGGGGGCCGCGGCTGATCGATATCGACATTCTGGTGTTCGGCGACCGCGTCATCCACGAGACCGGACTGGAGGTGCCGCATCCGCGCATGCTGGAGCGCGCCTTCGTGCTGGCGCCGCTGGCCGAGATCGCGCCCGGCCTGGTTGTCAGCGGTCGCAGCATCACCGACCGCCTGGTCGCCGTCGATACTTCAGGCATCGAGCGATTGTCCTCCGGCCGGGATTGGTGGTTGGCCTAGGTGCGTTGATATTCAGGTGATGCCGGCCTGCAAACGGCGAGTTCCTGCGCTTCCGGTGCTCACGTACCCAAATATACGCTCCGCTCCGGTTCTCGGAACCCACCGTTTTCGTCTCGGCCTGACCTGAATCTCAACACACCTTGGAGCGGGGTCTTTAACCGGAGAAGCCGCCGCCATCCAGGAACGTCTGCTCCTGCGGGGTGGTTTCGCGGCCAAGCATCTTGTTTCGGTGCGGAAAACGGCCGAAATTCTGAATGATATCGCGGTGTTCGACAGCGTACTTCAGGTATGGCTCGGCCCTGGCCTGCGTCAGTTCGACCGAAATGTCCTGGTCGGCCAGCAGTTCCGAATGCTCGTAAGGCAGGTAGAGGAAAACGCGGAGTTCTTCCTCGAGTGCCAGGTCATGACCAGCCGCGATCGCCCTCTCCGCGAAATATCTGGCCAGCGGATCGGTCGCGTACATATGGCCGGTGCCGCGAAAACAGTTCCGCGGAAACTGGTCGAGCAGGATCATCAGCGCCAGCGCGCCTTCGGCATGTTCCAGCCAGTCGTCGCATTCACGCCGCGCGGCGGCGTAGTGCAGGCCGAGAAAGCGGTCGAGGAACTCGGCATCGAATGCCTCGTTCTTCTCGAACCAGGCATCCTCGCCGGCATCGCGCCAGAATTTGGTGACCGACAGGGCCCTGCTGTCCAATTCCATGCCTAATTCCTTGCTCAATCGGCGGGTTCGGACTTGTGCAGCACACCCGCGGTTTCTTCATTGAGTGCCTGACCAGGCCGGCGCGGCGTGGAGAGCGGTGTCGGAATCGGCGTACCGATATTGCCTCTCAGGAAGCGCTGTCCGGCGCGAATGCCTTCGGCAAGCTGGGTTTCGAAGCGATCGGTGTCGCGGCGCCTGACGTCTTCGATCGTTTCAGCCACGTCTTCGGGATCGACGCCCAGCGATTCCAGGGCCGAGCCGCCGAAAACAAGTGCGGATTCGAAGGTTTCGCGCAGCTGGTAGTCGACGCCGGCGCGAATGAGCTGCAGCGCGGTACCACGATCGAAAGCGCGGGCCAGCACGGTGAGCAAAGGAAACTCAGCCTTGATGAGCTCCGCGATGCGAACAGCCACATCGGCCTTGTCGACGCAGATCAGCACGGCACGCGCACGGCCGGCGCCGGCGGCATGCAGGATGTCCAGTCGCGTGCCGTCGCCATAATAGACCTTGAAGCCGAAATCGGCCGCCGCCTGGATCATTTCGACGTCATTGTCGATGATCGAGACGTCGATGCCGCGCAGCAGCAGCGGCTGGCTCGCGATCTGGCCGAAGCGGCCGAAACCAATGACCAGCACGCTGCCGGTCAGGCCATCGGCGACATCGACCCCGTCGAGCGACTGCTCGTCACGCGGCGTCAGATAGCGCAAGGCGATGATGGCCAGCGGCGTCAGCACCATGGAGATGATGACGATCGCCGTCAGCGTCGCGTTGGCCTGGCCATCGATGATGCCGACCGCCGCGGCCGCCGAGTAAAGGACAAAGGCGAATTCGCCGCCTTGTGCCATGAAGACCGCGCGCTCCAGGGCTTCGCGGTGGCCTGATTTCAGGATGCGGGCGACGATGTAGATACCGAATGCCTTCATCACCATGTAGGCAACGACATAGATGGCGATCAGCCGCCAGTTCGCGGCGACCACATGCAGGTCGAGCGACATGCCTACCGCGAGAAAGAACAGGCCAAGCAGGATGCCGCGGAAGGGTTCGATGTCGGCTTCGAGTTGGTGACGGAAGGTCGATTCGGACAAAAGCACGCCGGCCAGGAAGGCACCCATCGCCATCGACAGGCCGCTGAGCTGCATGGCGAGGGCGGAGCCAAGGACGACCAGAAGTGCCGCCGCCGTCATCACCTCGCGGGCACGGGCATCCGCCAGGATGCGGAAGAACGGGTTGAGCAGATAGCGGCCGGCCACCACCAGGCCGATGATCGCGGCAAGGCCGATGCCGATTTCGGTCAGCCGCTCCATCAGGCTGGTGTCGGTACCGCCGGGCGCCAGGAACGCGATCAGGGCCAGCAGCGGCACGATGGCAAGATCCTCGAGCAGCAGGACCGATACGATGCGCTGGCCTTTCGGTGCGGCGATTTCACCGCGTTCCTCCAGGAGTTGCATGACGATCGCCGTCGAGGTCAGCACGAAGCCGGCGCCGGCGACGAAGGATTGCGCGATCGGAAACCCTCCAGCCATGCCGACACCGGTCAGCAGAAGCGCGCAGACGCCGACCTGCAGCGCACCGAGGCCGAAGATCTCACGGCGCAGGCCCCACAGCCGCGACGGCTGCATTTCCAGCCCGATGATGAACAGGAACATCACCACACCGAGCTCGGCGACATGAAGAATGGCTTCCGATTCGGAAAAGACGCCGAGGCCGAACGGACCGATCACCACGCCGGCGGCCAAATAGCCGAGGATCGAGCCAAGGCCGATGCGCTTGAAGATCGGAACGGCAACGACGCCGGCAGCAAGCAGTGCCACCACCTGAATCAGATCACTGCCCGATGCTTCCGCCGCCATGCCTCTTGTCCCTGTGTGTAGCAGAACTCCTTGCATGCAGTTGGAGTGGGAGGCAAGGCGAGAAATCTGCCGGGAAGGGTAGGGGTGCCGCTGCAACGATTCACCTGGTGGAACAACGGTCCCCGCTTGCCTGCCGGACGTTCGGCATCTATATCAGGCACATGCTTGACTATTCGTCCCGACCGTCTTCGACGCCACATATCCCGATGGATGCGCTCAGCGAAGTTTTACAAGACTTTCGCTTGAGTGGTGTCAACTACGGCCGCTGCGAGCTCCGGCACCCATGGAGCATAGACTTTCCGCAACAACAGCTGCTTCGGTTTCACTTTGTCGGCCAGGGCCCGTGCTGGATTCATACTGAATCGCAAGGCTGGCAGGAGTTGCGCGATGGCGATCTGGTGCTGCTGCCGCAAGGCATTGCCCATCGGCTGGCGAGCGCGCCGGACGTTGCAGGGGACTCGCTCGAAGGTTGCCAGGTGATCAAGTTGGGGGGCAACGTCTGCGAAGTGGTACGGCAAGGAACGGGCGCCACGAGCACCCTTTTCTGCGGCTCCATGGCCTTGGACTCCTATGCGCTCAACCCATTGATAACGTTGATGCCGCCCGTCATCAAGGGTTGCGACGTGGCCGGCAATGACCCGGTCGTCGGTCCTTTGCTGGCGGCCATGACGGTGGAGGCCTCGCAACCGCAGATGGGCAGCGCCACGATTCTGTCGCGTATGGCCGACTTGCTGACGGCCCGGCTCATACGCTGCTGGGTCAATTGCAACGGAGCCTCGACCACCGGTTGGCTCGCAGCCATCCGCGACCCCCATATAGGCCGCGCTTTGGCGGCCATGCACCGCGACCCCGGCCACAACTGGACGCTGGGAAGCCTGGCCGGCGTGGCAGGCCAATCGCGTTCGATTTTCGCCGAGCGTTTCAGTGCGGTATTGGGGGAGGGTGCCGCACACTATCTCGCCCGCCTGCGCATGCAGCTTGCCCGCGAATTGCTGGGCCAAAACGGCTTGTCGGTTGCCGAAGTCGCTACCCGTTTGGGCTATGATTCCGAGGCATCCTTCGCGCGCGCGTTCAAGCGCATCACCAATGTCTCGCCGGGCGTTGTGCGCCGCACAATTCCCGGACGAATGGATATGAATTTCGGATTCTAAGATACATATCATCCGAGTGGACTCGCCTATTTAAGACCTCCAAACTTTGGAGATCTTTCCGTGACTGACACAACATTACAGCTTGAAGACGCCGCGATTGGCCTTGATGCCGATGCACCAGCCGCGTGGAGCGCAGCCACCTGGTTCGCGGTCATTTCATTGGCGGCCACCAGCTTTGCCCTGGTGTCGGCCGAATTCCTGCCCGCAGGTCTGCTGACGCCAATGGCACGCGATCTCGGCATCAGCGAGGGGACGGCCGGCCAGGTCGTCACGGCCACCGCTTCCGTCGGCGCCGTGACGGCCATGTTGAGCAATGTTCTCATCGGCCGCCTGAACCGCAAGGCGGTGCTGGTTGGTCTCAGCGCTCTTGCGGTCGGTTCCAATATCCTGGCGGCCCTGGCGACCGATTTCTGGCTGTTGCTGTTGGGCCGGGCCGGGCTGGGCATCGCTCTCAGCGCTTTCTGGGCACTTTCGGTCGCCGTCGTGGCGAGGCTGGTTGGCGCCAATGCGACAGGTCGGGGCATGGGCGATCGTCACCCTCGGCGTCTCGCTTGCCACCATTGCCGCACCGTCTATGGGCGCGTTGATCAGTGACTGGATAGGGTGGCGCAGTGCCATGGCCATGACGGCGGGGCTGGCCGCGCTTGCCATGCTGCTGCAGTTTCTCAGCCTGCCGACCTTGCCTGCAACGGCAAGCAACAGCCTTGCAGATGTATTTCGGCTGACCCGGCGGCGCGGCATCCAACTCGGCATGCTGGCTATTGTTTTGCTGATGACGGGGCATTTTGCCGGCTCGGTCTATGTGCGTCCCTTCCTCGAACAGGTGACACTCCTTACAACCGGACCGATTGCCCTGGCTCTGCTCGGGTTTGGCATCGCTGCCGTGATCGGTAATGTTGCCGGCGGCCGCATGGCCGACACCAACATCCACATGGCCCTCGCAGTCACCGCAGGGTTGATGGCGGTTGCGGCACTTACTTTGGTGCTTTGGGGCTCGCATATCGGCGTTGCCTTCGGCTTCGTTACGCTGTGGGGTTTCGCCTTTGGCATGGCGCCGGTGGTGCTGCCGACCAATATGTCGCGCGCGGCGCCTGATGCGCTGGAGGCAGCGGGCAGCCTGATGGTCACCTCTTTCCAAATTGCCATCACCATCGGCGCGGTTGTCGGCGGCTATGTCGTGGACACCTATGGCGCAACCGGGCCTTTGACTCTGACTGCTGGCCTTGCCGCATCGACCGCCGTCTTGGCGCTGCTGCAGCCACGCAGCTGAACTTTGCTGCCGCTGATAAAGTAGCCTGAATCCGGGCCGACGCCGATGTTGCAGGCGCGATACACAAGTTGAGGCCGGGAACACGTTGCATCTTGCCGCAATCGAAGGCTAAGGACGCTCGGCTTCGGCCATTGGAGGGTGATCGACGATCAAGTCGCGCCCTTTTTGAGGAGATGACTGACATGAAGAAGTTTTTGTTTGTTGCCGTCGGCCTGGCGGTGCTTGCCGGTTCGGCTTGCTCGAAGGCGCCCGAGTGCACGGCGGAAATCGCGACCAAGAAGGCGCAGGACATGGCTACCGCGCTGCAGGAAGCGATTACCAAGGATCCGTCCAAAGCGGCTGATCTGACGGCCAAGGTCCAGGCGGTGACAACCAAGTATCAGGGCGCTACGACATTGGCCGACGCCTGCAAGGCCTATGACGAACTGACGGCGACAATCAAAGGCTAACGCCCTGATTTGAGATCAAGGCCTAAGCGCCTGATTCGATGGGTCAAGGGAGAGGGCGGTGACCGTTGGGTCGCCGCCTTTTTCTTCGGATTTTTCAGTTCGGTGCGATTTCAGTTCGGCGCGATGGAGCCGACTTCGACTGCGTCGACGCGCTTCAGGCTCATGCCGATCACCGGCACCAATTGGTCGTCGACGCGCACGGCAATAGTCACTGTCATCGAATTGTCGTCAGGGATGCGAGCCTGCATGACACCGCGCAACTGGTTGCGGTTGATGGTGAAGACCACTTTGCGGGGATCGACGACGTTGCCGCCGATGATGTCGAGGCCGGAACCGGTCGCGCCACCCATAAAGCTGCCCTTGTAGCCCTCGCGGCCCTTGCGCTCGATCTTGGCCGACATCTGCTGGGTGAACATGCCGACCCGGCAGCCGCCGTCGAGCGACATGCCGACCTTGCCGTCGGGCGTCGAGCCGGTGAAGCTGCAGTTGAACTTGGTGCCTTTGTACTTGCCGGCGACGATTTCGCCGGGACCGATCCATTTGCCTTCAGCAGACTGGAAGAACTGCTTGTCCGGCTCCGCCGCAGAGGCCGCTCCTGCAATGCCGACGACTGCCGTGATCACCGCTGCCAGGGGCAGGACGCTGGATAGTATTACGCTTTTCATCGACGACACCCGGCAACAAAGAGGCTGTTTGGAACCCGTCTGACCATGAACAAGATTGGTTAATGCTTCGTCACCGCAGGGCCGCCGCTGAGCAGTCCGGTAACGATTCCGAATGCCGGACACTCCAGCCCGGCTCACCTGCCGGAGGGGGTCGTTTCACCGTCTTTCCTGGTTGCGAACGATGTCAGCGCCGAGAGGAAATCGCCAAGTCCGGGACGCTTGGCGGCGCTGAAGGGCAGGGGTCGCGCCGTCTCCATCGCGGCGATGCCGATGCGCGCCGTCATCATGCCGTTGACGACGCCCTCGCCAAGCTTGGCCGAAAGGCGCGCGGCCAGGCCGTGGCCGACGATCTGCTGGACGAAACTGTCGCCGATCGCGATCGAGCCAGTAACCGCCAGATGCGCCAGCACGCTGCGCGCCAGGCGGAAGAAACCCAGCGTTCCTGGCCGTCCGCCATAGAGTTCCGACAGGCGGCGAATAAGCCGCCCGGCCTCGAATACGACATAGGCAACATCGACCAGTGCGCGTGGACTGACCGCCGTCACCAGCGAGACGCGTTTGGCGGCTTCGAGAATCATCACCTTTGCCCTGGCATCGAGAGGGCCGAGAATTTCAGCCTCGGCCAGGCGCACGAGATTGCCGCCGTCGATGATCTCGCCGCGCAGTTCGGCCAACGCGCGCCGGCCGGCCGCGGTCTCGGGTTTGGCCGCGACAAAGGCCGACAATTCGTCGACGACCGATCGTGCAGCCTTGGGATCGTCGCGGGCGATCGCATCGAGCGCCCGCTTCTGCAGCTTTTCGACCTCGGCCAGGCGGGCGATCGCCAGGAATTCGCGAATCAGGATCACCACAAGCGCCAGCACGGCAACGGCGGCCATGGCCGCCGCCAGCCAGCCCAGCCATTCGGCGCGCGCAAAGAGGTCGCGTATGAGCTGATCCGTCCACAGGCCGACAGCCAGCGAAACCAGCACGCCGAAGGCGCCGAAGAAGATGCTGCCGAGCAGCGAGCGTTTCCTGGGGGCGATCGCCGGCGGCGGTTCAGCGGCAATGATGTCGGGTTCGTCAAAGACGTCGACCTCCGCCGGAATGACCAGCGCGACATCGGCCTTCATCGGCCGGGGCTTGCGCTGGGTTTCGGCTTGGGCATGGGTACCGGGCTGGGCGCGGCGCGTCTCCGGCGCTTCCTGTCTCGATGTGGCTTCCGGCTCGATGCGGAATGCCGCCGGCTTGCGGGGCGGGGTCATGCCAGATGATCTCCGATCAGGAACTGCAAGGCACGGTCGAGCCTGATATGCGGCAGCGACAGCGTGACGCCTTCGGCCGTGCGTTCAAGCTTTGGCGGACGGAAACGGACGAAGCGGATTGCCGGGTCCGCGGAGTCCTGCCTGTGATCGGCTCCCGAAACATCGAACACAGCGTCAATATTCTCGGGTAAGTCACCGGGAAATATGGCTGTTTCCGTCTTTCCATCAAAGGTTTCGCTATTGATCTTCTCACCGGCGATCGGCGTGCCGATGATGACGGGAAGCGTCTCCCGGCCTTGCTTGACGGTGCCTTCGCGCGTCGCGCGCACCGCCGCCATGGCGACCACGTCGACATCGGCGCCGGTGAAATTCGCCCGTGCCACGGCGCGGTCGGCAAGCCGCCGCACGATCGCCTGCAGCCGGTCATGGCTTTCGTGGTGCAGATGGTCGGCCTTGGTCGCGGCAACCAGGATGCGGTCGATGCGCCGCGAAAACAGGTCGGTGAGGAAGCTGCCCCGGCCAGGTCGGAAACAGCTGAGGATCTCGGTTACCGCGCGTTCCAGATCGGCCATGGCGCCGGGGCCGGCGTTCAGCGCCTGCATGGCGTCGATCAGCACGATCTGGCGATCGAGGCGGGTGATGTGTTCGCGGAAGAAGGGTTTGACGACATGCGTCTTGTAGGCCTCATAGCGCCTGTCCATCATGGCGTGCAGCGATCCCGGGCGCGGACGCTTGTCGCCGATCCCGGCCAGGGGCGCGAAGGTCAGGGCCGGCGAGCCTTCGAGATCGCCCGGCATCAGGAAGCGGCCGGGCGGCAAGGTCGAAAGCGCCCGCTCGTCGAGCTTGCAGGCCTTCAGATAGGTGGCGAAGCTTTCGGCCAGCCGGCGCGCCGTCATCTCGTCGGCATCGGCGTTCGGATCGATCCCGGCCGACAACGCCCGCCAGCTCTGCGAAAGGTCCTCGCGCACCGGCAGAACGGCCATTTCAAAGGCTTCGTGCGAAAAATCGGCGAAGGATTTGCCGAGCAGGGGTAGATCGAGCAGCCATTCGCCGGGATAATCGACGATATCGACCGACAGTCTGCCTGAAGAAAACATGCGGCTCCAGCCGGAAGCCGATTCATATTCGATGGTCAGCCGCAGTTCCGAAATGGCGCGCGTCGAATCGGGCCAGGCACGATCGTTGACCAGGGCGGCGATGTGGTCCTCATACTGGAAACGCGGCACCGCGTCGTCGGGCTGCTGCTCGAGGAAGGCGCGGGCGATGCGCCCAGATTTCTGCGCCTCGAACAGCGGCAGGCGGCCGCCATGGATCAAATTGTGGACTAGGGCCGATATGAACACCGTTTTGCCGGCGCGGGACAATCCGGTCACGCCGAGGCGCAGCGATGGGGAAAAAAGCCCGGTGGCGCGGCCCGATAGCGTGTCGAGGGCAATCCTCGCCTCGTCGGTGAAGGTGGTCAGCGATGATGCCAAAATATGCTCTCTCGGACTTCGGTCCGCCCGATATAGGCTCTACAACCAGGCTTTGAAATGGCTTCAGAGATCGGCCGGCGTCAGGAACGCTTCGAGATAGCCGGCGCCTTGGGCGGCGCTGGCAAGATCGCCGTCGAAGCGGACGACCGCCAGGCCCGCGGTCGGAAACCCGTGGTTCAGCGTGGCCCGCGCGGTTTCGTCGCCATCGCCCGAAACTGCCATGGTGAGGTCTTCCATCATCGGGTTGTGGCCAATGACCAGCAATGAGCCCGATCCGCCATTGTCGCGGATAAGGTGGAGGTAACCGGCCGCGTCCGCGCTGTAGAGCGCGTCGAAGAACAGGACCCGGCCGGTGTCGGTCTGGCCGGCCAGGTTTTCCAGCGTCTCCTTGGCGCGTTTGGCATTGGAGCAGAGCGTGCGGTCCGGAACATAGAGGCGGGAGCGCATGGCGGCGCCCATCATTTCGGCATCGGAACGGCCGGACGCGTCGAGCGGGCGATCGAAATCCCGCATACCGGGCAGTGCCCAGCCAGCCTTTGCATGTCGCAACAGATAAAGCCTGCTCACCCAACCTCCGAATGCCGAAGCCTCCCGGGATTAGCCACGAGAACGGCGTTGCGCACAATGCCCGTGCTCTTCAAACACAGCGAATCACCCAATGCTGCTTGCTGCAAAGGCGCTTGCGTATCGCCCCGGGATCACGGCCGATCTCGGAAAGCATGTGCCACCGGATCCAAAGTGTCTCGGCGGAGTTTGTACCGAAGCGACCGTACGCGGCTGCAAAGACCCGTGGCGGGGTACTTTAACAATTGCGTGAAACAGCGGCCGATTGCGCTTGTGCAGGCGTCGGACGACGAATATATAGGCGCCAAATTTGGGGCAGTTTGGGTGAGTCGAATGAACGACATCGTTACCGCCGATTACGTACCCTCCGAAGACGAGCCGTTCATGAACGAGCGGCAGAAATCCTACTTCCGCTCAAAGCTCGTCACCTGGAAGAATGACATATTGCGCGAAGCGCGCGAAACACTGGAAATCCTGCAGCAAGAAAACGCCAACCACCCCGATCTGGCCGACCGCGCCTCTTCGGAAACCGACCGTGCCATCGAACTCAGGGCCCGTGACCGTCAGCGCAAGCTCATTGCAAAGATCGACTCCGCCCTGCAGCGCATCGACGAAGGCACTTACGGCTATTGCGAAGAGACCGGCGAGCCGATCGCGCTGAAGCGGCTCGATGCGCGTCCGATCGCGACATTGTCGATCGAAGCGCAAGAGCGGCATGAGCGCCGCGAAAAAGTCTATCGCGACGACTGAAGGTCAAGGCCGGCGGCGCACGGCCGGCTGTCCCGAACGAACTCGATCCTGAAAATGGCCGGTTTTCCGGCCATTTCTATTGGTGCGGCATCCACCGCTCAGGGGCGCGTGAAGGCCGCAAACCCTTGATATTTGGCGCTTGGACGAGGTGGTTCGGCAGCGGACCGGCGACGATGTTTCGCGGGATAGCGACCCGGCCGCCGCTCATCTCTTCTGACTGGAGAGTTCGCCGAGAAGCTTGGTCATCTCGTCGTCGAGCGACTGCGGCGCCGCCGACTTACCCACCGGACCGCCCGAACGGGGCTGGTCCAGCGACACTTCGAGTTCCCTCATCAGCGTGTCGTCGATGCTGTCTTGCACCGGCTGCGGTGGTGGCGGGGCGTGCCGGGCGGTGTTGGCATTGGCGGAGCCGTAGGCCGGCAACGGCGTGACATTGGTCGGCTGATAGCTTTGCGTTGCCGGCTTCGGTGCAGGTGCCGGCGGCGCTGTTGGACGCGGGCGGGCGGGCGTCGTGTTCACCGGCTGAGG